>JBKPBA010000047.1:0-3922 GCA_046726675.1 Chloroflexota bacterium | reverse complement strand
CATAAGATGCGCGTAGCTTCTCGCCGTCTGCGTGCTGCGCTCGATGCTTTCGAGCCATGTGCTGATCCTAAATTGTTTAAGAAAATCAATCGCCGCGTGAAAAAGCTAGCTGATGGTCTAGGGACTGTTCGCGATACAGATGTAATGATTTCGGGCTTAAGTAGCTATATGCAAGAAATGGCAAGTGAAGAACAGGCGGGAGTACAATGGCTAATTGATCGACTTAAAATTTACCACCAACAGGAACAGCAGGCGCTGGATACAGAACTTCAGCAATTGGATGAAGATGCTTTGCATCAGCAGATAGATAACTGTATTCCGAAAGGAGCAGCACATAATGGCAAAAGCTAAACCACTGACCGAGCTAGATCCGAACGCTCCTACAGGACAGAATGCGCGATATATCGCTCGTATACGTTTGGATGAAATGTATAGCTGGGCAGCAGATGTTGATAATCCTTACGAAGTACGGGGATTGCATAATTTGCGAATTGCTGCTAAACGGTTACGTTACACACTTGAAATCTTTGAAGATGCCTTACCTTCTACCTGTCAGGCTATAGCGAATGAACTGGCAGGGTTACAGGATGAGCTTGGTGCACTCCATGATAGTGATGTAATGATTGCCTTGCTTCGCTTATGTATGGGAGGCGAAGATGCTGGAATTGCCTATGAGCAGGCGCTGGTAAAGGCTGGAAAACAGAAAAGCAACGGAAAGTTGCTATTGCAACCTGCTCTAGTAGCCAATGTGCTTGCTCCTCATGTTGCTCCCTCTCCTGAGCAGCGTTATGGACTTGAGCAATTATTACGTAGGCAGTTGCAATTACGTGAAGAACATTACCAGGCGTTTCGCCAGCATTGGTACCAGTTACAGGCTCGTGACTTCCGTCGTGAGATTCTAGATGTGTTGAGTGAGTAGCCTATACTGTCTGAATGTTTTCGTCAATAGGATCAACCTCTTCGCTGTCCTCTAGTGTTTGTTGCGTAAGGGGAATCTTGCTCATCAGACTAATAACCTGTGTATCGCTTCAAGAAGCTTGTATATGTCAAATGGTTTCCTTATGTACATAATTTGACGTTGATTGATCTCCCTTAGTGGGGCGTTGACGCTGAGCATTATGGTAGGAACCTCTTCTAGCCCTTCAGTAGTATGCAGCCGATCATACAGTTCGATGCCGTGTATAGTAGGCAGCCAGTAATCCAGAATCAGCAACTGCGGTTTGATATTTCTGACAAGATCAAGTGCTTCTAGCCCATCGGGTACCGTGAAGATCTTATAGTGGGTCTCTTGTGTAATCATTTGAACGAGTAGCTCAGAAATGATAGAATCATCCTCGACGAGTAGGATGGTTTTCATATGGTTGTTCCCATTTTCTAAGCGTCGATTGTTCTCGTCAGGCATGACATGCTCCATTACATCTTGTAGTTTGCAGTTCAACGATATCTCTGGCAATTCCTTGTGGTTAAACATCGAGAATTGAAAACACTATAATTCCTACATTTCTCACGCCCCGCAGAGATATAAAGTTTCAGATGCGAGTAGTTCAACTGAATTTGATAAAAAATAACGCTTCGAGAAAGCATTTTCCTACTAGGTGTACTGGTACGAAGGTGCCGAAGAGATTGAAGATGAGTCTTTTTCTTCCAGGTCATGACGACATTGCAGAAACTGCTGTACTGTTGATAAAATATGGTGGTGTCCCTCAATTGCTAGCCAGACACGTTTACGCCCCAGGGGTATCAATCCTCGCAAGGCCCTTGAAGGGTGGCGAAGCCGTGTTAAGACTGCACGCTCAGAAGTGAAATAGAGCTGAACACTCCCTATCGTTAGAGGTATCAATGGATAAACTCGAAAATGACTACAAGCCTGAAAAAGCAGCCGATCTCCCATCGCAACTGCATAATCAACCTCCTGATCAAAGAACTGAAGGAAACATTGAAAAGGATGTAGGTACACAGTCGTGGCCTGAACAGAGGTGGCAACGCGTAACACAATGGTTGAGAATCTCTACATTCACGCCCGAATGGCTCCCTACTCCCTGGAATCACCCGGTAGCAGGTTATCTCTTTGCTATTCTTATACCTCTAGGATCGATGATTCTGGCGGTCCTATTAAGGAATATATTTCTCACCTTTATCTTTCCAGGTGTGCTCGTTGTCATTGCAATATTGGTTGTGGCGCTCCTCTGGGGCACTGTTCCAGGGTTACTCGCAACTCTCTGGGGAACGATCCTATTCAATTTTATCATCCTGCCGCCCCAGTATTCATTGAGCTTGAATACATTTCAGCAAGTCTTCGAAACATGCTTTCTTCTGTTTATTGGTATGATCATTAGTCTGGTGGTGAGTCGAATTGAGCGTGCTCGTGCAAAGGCGGTCTTAGCCCGTCAAGATCTGGAAACGGCGCATGCATCTTTGCAACGACTCGAGCAGGAGTTGGCCAGACGTGCCAGCGAAGTTGAAGCTATTTTTGAATCCATGGCCGATGGTATTTATGTATACGATAAGCAAGGTAGGGTAGTCCGAACTAATATAGCAGCCCAGACCTTCAATCCATTAACCCGCCAGCCTGACTACTCGATACGTCCTTTTCCTGAACGCATCAAATCCTTCCTACCGCGTAACGAACAAGGGCGCTCATTAGAGCTTTCAGACCTGCCAGTAATGCGGGTCTTACAAGGTGAGACGCTCACTGGCTCGCACACGGCGGATACTATCTTACAGCGGCCAGACGGAACTGATGTTTTACTAAACGTGAGTGGAGCGCCAATGCTCGACACCAGGGGCGGCATTCAGGGAGCAGTGATCGTAACACGTGATGTGACTGAGCGACGCCGCTTAGAACAGCGTACTCACGAAGCTCTAGATGCGTTGCTGGCGATGGCAAATGTGATTGTGCAGGTTTCCGATGAAGCAGATACTACCCTGATTGAAACTAGCGAACAGACCCTGCCTGTATCGCGCAATGTAGCGCAGCGCCTGGCGAAACTAACACGTAATTTCCTGGGCTGTCAGCGTCTCTCGATTTCGATCGTTGAGCCTGAGACGGAGTTCCTACATCCTCTTGCTGTGGTTGGTCTCTCCCCCGAACAGGAACAAAAATGGTGGAATGAGCAACTACAACAGAAGCTTCGCCTCACAGAAGGCCCTGATCAGGCAGTAATCCAGCATCTACAAGCTGATGAGGTAGTGTTGCTTGATATGACGCAGCCACTCTGGAATTCTTATCCCAACCTTTACAAGATACGAACTGTGCTCATTGCTCCTATGAGCATCAGGGATCGTTTTGTTGGTCTCATGTCTCTAGATTATGGAGGAGCGGAGCACACGTATACTTCCGAAGAACTTGCTCTGGCGGGTGGAGTGGCAAAGCTCATTTCACTTGTGATTGAGCGTGAGCAACTTTTGCGGGAACGAGCGCGGGCAGATGCGCGAGAACTTGCTCTCCGTCAGGCAAAGGAGCGGATGGATGAATTCATCAGCATCGTTAGTCATGAATTAAGGACACCACTGACCACAATCAAAGGGAATATCCAGTTGGCAAGGCTCCGACTTAGAGCTAGCTTGCGGGAAGTACCGGCGGACAACGATGTCTTACCGAGTATGCTGGAAGAGATACAGATGATGCTCGAACGTGCGGAACGACAGGCGAATGTCCAGAACCGCATGGTTAGCGACTTGCTCGATATCTCACGTCTGCAGGCAGACAAACTTGAGTTGCGTCTAGTACTCTGTGATCTTGCAACAGTTGTCCATGAAATGGTTGAGGATCAGCGCAGTACTACTCCCAAACGTACTATACTTTTGGTGATGGAAGAGGGAGTAACAGCACCGGTCATCGCTGATACTGCACGTATTGGGCAGGTTCTCAGCAACTATCTGACGAACGCACTGAAATACTCACAAGTAGATCGCCCTGTGG
>JBKPBA010000046.1:0-4325 GCA_046726675.1 Chloroflexota bacterium | reverse complement strand
AATGCGCTCAGATTTGATGAGAAGCTGATGCACGAATTGTTTCGTGAGAAAATGATTGAGCGGGTAAGCGAATGGGTAGCTTTAGCAGAGGAACGCATTGGCAAGAGTGGTGTGCAGTTTTATATGATGCCTGGTAACGACGATGATAAGGGCGTCGATGACATGATTGCGCAATCTAGCTATGTCATTAACCCTGTTGGCAAAACAATTCCTTTAAATGAATATCATGAGATGATTAGCTTCGAGTATGCCAATCCAACCCCCTGGCACACTCCCCGTGAATGGAGTGAAGAAGAGTATTATGAGCATATCAAAACAGGTGCGAGTACACTGAAAAATGTGAGTAACGCCGTCTTTATGATTCATGTTCCTCCTTATGATAGTGGTTTAGATACTGCCCCGGAACTTGACAAGACCTTGCGACCCAGAGTAACGATGGGTGATGTCTTGCGGGTTCCTGTCGGAAGCACAGGTGTGCGGCGTGCGCTACAGGAGCTCCAACCACTTGTGAGTGTGCATGGCCATGTGCACGAATCAGGTGGTCAGAGCAAGATTGGCCGCACTACCTGTTTTAATGCTGGGAGCGAGGCCAACCAGGGCATCCTGCGCGGCTTTGTTTTTGATCTTGGTAAAGACAAACTGGAACGGGCTTTCCGTGTCCAGGGGTAGTCAGGGTGCATCAATCATTGGGTCTCTTTTGTCTTTTTTATCCGTTACTGACACAATGAACTGCGCCCTTAACTTATGAAAGGGGTTTGCACTCATGGCAAAATCTGCTACTCCTAGCGGATTATTCGTCAGGCAGGCGTCGGGATTGGTGCGTGATGTCAGCATGACGAACGCACTCTTCTTCAACATCGCCGCCTTCGTAGGAACCGCAGTAGGTTGGGCTATTGCATTTTATGCGCTCTATCCAGAATGGGTAGCTTTTGGTATCTCGGCATATGCCTACATGGCTGTCGTCACAGGGATCTTTTGCTACTTCCTCGGAATGATCTTCGCCAGCCTTGTCACTGCAATGCCACGCAGCGGAGGAGACTATGTTTTCACTTCACGTATCATCAGCCCATTCTGGGGCTGGATTGAGAGTTGGACGCTCGCTGGGTCATCTCTTGCCATCATCGGCTTTGAAATCATTGTTGCAATACATAATATCCAACTCACAGGGATTCTGCTTGGTGTTGCCTTCCCCGGAAGTGTCTTTGCCAACGCTCAGAACTGGATCCAGGATACCAACAGCAAAGTTATTGTGGGTATCATCATCTTGCTGGTGATTGCCGGTATCGCTGTCTTGAAGACGCGCACCTTCCACAAGGTTGTGATGGGTCTCACCATCTTCGCTATCGTTTCGGTTGCTATCAATTTCATTGGAGCTTTCACCGTAGACCCGGTCTCTATGAGTAATGCCTTGCCTGCTCTCGGCACCTCCTCCAAAGCGATTATCGATACGGCGACTAAAGCGGGCTTTTCGCTTGGGAGTCCTGACTTCTCGTTGCTGGGATTGGTTGGCCTGGCGGGTCTGGCGAGCGTGATACTTTTCCAGTACATTGGCTTTCAATACTCCTCGTATATTGCTGGTGAAGTGAAAGGTAATGTCAGGCGAGCAGTCATGTTTGCCGTAATTGGAGCACTGATCTTTGCCGTATTCATGAACTCGGTCTATATGGATGTTCAAGGATTTCACTTTGGTTTTGACATGGTCAATGCCTGGGGGTACCTCTACTGGAATGGTGCAGGGGCACCTCTCAATGGTCAACCACCATTTTCTCCGGTGATGTTAACCGCCGTGCATCCTCAATTTTGGCCGCTGTGGTTGATTGTGGCACTGGGTAACATCACGTTAAACGTCCTTCTCTGCCCAGTATATGCGATCTTCCTCTCGCGTATCGTGCTGGCTTGGGCGCTCGATCGACAGGTACCAGAATGGTTCAGTATTGTGAATGAGCGCACGAATGCACCGCTACGCGTGATCATTCTAACTGTCCTGATCGGAGGGGTTTTCTATATATTGACGTTCATCAATCAATGGTTTCCGTCCATTAACATTAACCTGTCCCTTGCACAAGCAACCTTCTTTGGTATATTACTGGCTGGCCTCGCCTGGATCATGCCCGGGTTGAATGCTATACTGATACCGTATCGCCGCCCTGATCTCTTCCAGCTCACCAACAACACGGGCAAGTTTCTTGGCCTGCCTCGCCTGGTCTGGTCTGGGATCATCTGGCTGATCTTTATTGTACCCGTATACGTGGCTGCGTACGGTTACCCTATTTATAAAGGGGTACTAGAGTCCGGTACTTCCTACTTATCGTTATCCAACTCCGCTGGTGTTGGTTGGGCGCTCATTTTCATCGTGGTTGGAATTGTGATCTACTTCGTTATGCGAGCTGTAAACACCAGTCATGGCATTAATGTCAAGATGATCTACCAGGAGTTGCCGCCTGATTAATAGAAAATCTACGAAATGATATAGAGCCGGCTCAGTGGAACGCTACTGAGCGGCTCTATGCCTATTATTTTTCCGTTAATGGTCACTTCGTGCGTTACAGGGTGAACACGCACGGGAGGCATCGCATCGTTGAAAAGCATATTCTTTTTGCCTACTGTGCGTGTATTTTGCACAGGTTGAAGTTGGCGATGACCACTTAAACGTTTTTGTAATCCTGCATCAAGCGAAGCTTGAGATACGAACGTTATTGAGAGGGCCGCAGCGCTCCGACCTCTACCACCGAAGAGCGGACCATACACTCGCGGTTCAGATCCCTCAACTGCCGCATTGCCATCGCCAAGAGCGCCCCAAGCTGGCATGCCACCCTTGATAACCATGTTTGGTTTGATACCGAAAGACCTGGGACGCCACAATACCACATCTGCCAACTTCCCAGGCTCAAGCGTTCCCACATGCTGGATCAAGCCGTGTGTAATTGCTGGATTAATCGTATATTTTGCGAGAAAACGCAGCACCCGATTGTTAGAATCAGCTTCTCCTGTTTGAGATATTTCGTGAGCCTCCATTGCATGTGCCATCTGCCATGTACGCTGGATCGTCTCACCTACGCGCCCCATTCCTAGCGAATCAGAAGCAGTAATACTGATCGCTCCAAGATCATGCAGTGGTGTCTCTGCTGCCATTGTAGTTGGGCGTATGCGGTGTTGTGCCGCCAGTACATCCTCAGGAAATGCCGGGTTCAATCCATGTACTGCCATGATCATATCAAAGTGTTCGGCAGCAGTATTTACCGTGTAAGGAATGGTTGGGTTAGTCGAGGAGGGAATCACGTTTGGCTGCGCCACAATTTCAAGTAAATCGTATGGTCCTCCACCTGCACCTTCAGCATGGTAAGCATGGACAGAGCGGCCGCCAATTGCTGCAATTGTATCGCTCAATTCTGCCGATTCGTTCAATCCATCGGTATGTATCGCCACAGACACATCCATCTGCTCGGCTACCGAAAGACAGCAGTCAATAACACTGGGAAAAGCTGCCAGGTCTTCATGAATTTTCAGTCCACCGGCGCCAGCCTCTATACTCTGCATCAAGCCCTGAGGATGGCTACTGCATCCCCGTGCCAGGAAACAGACATTGATCGGAACATCCTCGAATGTCTCGAACATACGCTGCAAGAAGAAATCAGGATTGACTCCCACATTCCACATTGACCCTGCATCCATTGCTACAAAGGTGGTAATGCCAGATGATAGCGCAATGGCAAACAGACGCGGACTGAGCAAGTGCACATGACTATCGATGCCTCCGGGTGTCGCAATCAAGCCATCGCAGGGCAACACAGCTGTGCTTGTTCCGATTAAGAGGTCGATGTTTTCACTGATATCCGGATTACCGGCGCGGCCAATGCCAACAATGCGCCCTTCTTTGATTCCAATGTTGCCTTTGATGACGCCTAGTATTGGATCGAGGATAATAGCATTAGTAAGAACAAGGTCAAGCTCGCTTTCGCGTCCCAGCCGCGAGTTTGCCATCAGCCCGTCACGTACCGTCTTGCCGAAACCCACCAGGACTTCATCACCATAAGAGGTATAGTCGTACTCAATGCGTATATGCAAGTTTGTATCGCCCAGGCGTAAGGTATCGCCTGTTGTGAAACCATAGCGGGCATGATATTCTTCTCTGCTCATTTCAAAAGGCACAGGCGCACCTCTTTCGTTTCTCCCGGTTCCCAACGTATGGCGCCACCGGCGGGAATATCAAGACGATAGCCCCTGGTCAGTTCGCGATCAAAGTGCATACGCTGGTTGATCTCCCAAAAAGGCATATGCGATGTAATTTGTACTGAATGATCCGACGTGTTCGTGACTGACAGAGT
>JBKPBA010000045.1:0-4372 GCA_046726675.1 Chloroflexota bacterium | reverse complement strand
CCTGCGCGACGCCCCCATCTTGATCCTCGACGAGCCCACTGCCGCCCTCGACGTTGAGTCCGAGGCCGAGGTCATGCACGCGTTGGACCAGCTGGTCGTGAATCGCACGGTGATCGTGATCTCGCACCGCCTGAGCACCCTAGGTAATGTCGAGGAGATTCTCGTCTTGAAGCAGGGCCTGATTGTGGAGCGTGGCTCCTACAAAGACCTGAAGCGGCGAGGGGGCATCTTCGCTGGTCTCCTCGCCGAGCAGAACCGCTACAGTACTGAGGGGGCAGGCGATCAATCGATCCTGCGCTCGGCCTTCCAGGGAGCGCCGGTCCACCAGAAATGGGGCCAGCCTGCGGCTCCGGCAGTGCCGGCTGGGGTGATGGCGCCACCTGTGCGCGGCAACGGAAATCAGCCAGGGTGGCAACCACAGCCCCAGACACCACAAGGCCCGATGAAAGAGGCTCGCGTCCTCATCGAACTCGATGGCAAAGTCATTGGTGAGCGCCTGCTCGACAAACCTCTGATCACCATTGGGCGCCTGCAAGGTAACGATGTATGTGTTCCCAACCAGCGTGTCTCGCGTCTGCACGCACGCATTCGTTATGAGAACAACGCCTGGGTCATCGAGGATGCCGACAGCGTCAACGGCATCGTCTACCAGGGCGCACGCGTTGAGCACCTTGCCCTCAACAACGGAGACAAGGTCTACATCGCTCCCACCGCAATGCTCTGCTATCAAACCCGCTAGGCGACCTGGGAAATAAGCTACCATCGTGCCATGCACAGGATAATGGCAGCTTATTTATTTTTCCGGAAAAATTGCTCTAGACCCTTGCGTGTATTTTTGACGGTTGGGTAGAACCTGCGATAGTAAGTAACACTCTACCGCGCCTCCACGCTTAGTTAACATCAGTAAATACAACAAAGCCGCTCTGCTAGCTGAGAGCAATGCTAAGAAAAACAGAGCTAGAGAAGCATAAGAATGCTACTTATACCGTACGTTGTAGTGCGCCAAATAGGCCCATGAAGGTCCGCTGCATACAATTGCAGCCTCACTCAGGCAAGGTGAGTAAAGCAACTCCTTACCTTCACTCGAAAGTAACGGGGACGGGAGGTCGAACTGGCCTGCCTGGCAACAATGGCAGCGCGAGCCACTTTAGCAGCCAGCCTTTCTCCTAATCATCCTCTCTTCAGGCATTGATGGGGTGAAGAAAGAAGACGAAGCACCATTCTGAACGGCCTGCTACTACAAAATACAGAAACACCTCATCAGACTGACTAGTAGTCATGAAATCACGCAAGAGGGCGGACCTACTTCTAAGTTATGTTGGAACGGATCATCGCTTGCTTCAGATTTCGGAGGGCAAGAATGGCTCCCTGCAAGCGAGTCTGAAAGTTACTAAATGCGATCACGGGTAGATGGACACGTTCACCGCGTGAGCATTCACCTTGGCCTGATTGGTAAGAAAGTGATAGCAGATGCATCCCATGACCTGTTACAGGCTTTATTACCGCAGGATGCCAGGATCATCTACAATTTTCACAAAGCTTTGTTGCGGCATGGGCAGCGCATCTGTGTCTTTGACCGACCGCGCTGCAATAAATGCCCGATCACCGATTTGTGTGACTACTATCAAACAGTTGTGAAACCACAATAAAAACTGCTGTGTCTATAGCTGTTTGTTTTCGAGCCTTACTCCGTTTTTGTAGCGCAGAAGTAGTGGAAAGCGAAGATAGTCATCAAATCTCCCCTTGAAAGCGCGCTGCCTCTTTCCTCACGTCATGCCAGGAAACATCGCGCCAGCGAAATCTAGACAACCAGCGGTTGGGCTTTCCTTCAACGGCATCGGCGATCAGTCCGCCCAGTATCGGCGCGAACTTGAATCCATGCCCACTATCGCCGGAAGCCACTGTGAGACCTGCACGTTGAGGATGACGATCAATCCAGAAATCTCCATCGGGAGTATCAACGTAGAGGCAACGGCGCGTATAAACAAGAGGCGCATCGCACAATGCCGGAAGAGTAGCAAACAGGAATGTCCGCAACCGCTCTACATCGCTGTTGGTCACCAGTCGCTCGTCCTGCTCAGGATGGAGCACCTGGCCAGCCCCGTGATGGGCTAGTTTGACCACGTTCTCGCGTGGGTGAAGAGGGAAGCCGTACCAGCCAGTCCGTGCAATATCGGCAGTAAAGACGACGAAATCAGGTGGGGCAAAGAGAGCGGGATTGGCGGGCTTGAGGTGGAAGACAGGATGTCCGGTTACCTTCAAGATAGATGCAAGATCAGGCACAAGTAGTGCTGTCCAGGCGCCGGAGGCGACAACAACGTGTTCAGCATGAAAGGTGTTCCCGTCGCGAGTGCGTACCCCTTTTATTCGGGTGCCCTCTTCGATCAAGGCTTCGACCGTTTGATCAGGATAGACCATCACTCCTTTTGCCTGGGCAAGCCGAACGAGAGCGGCTACCACGCGGCCACTTTCCGCGTAGCCTCCTTGCGCATGAAAGAAGCCATCGACGAAGGCCCCTGGTTTCCACACAGGGAACCGTCGAGAGATGGCATCGTCCGTGAGTCTCTCAGGAGCATATCCTCGTTTACGCAACAGGTGATAACTTTCATACTCATACTCACCAGGAGACATGGGAGTGCGGGAAAGCATGAGCACCCCCACGTCATGGAAGAGCATCTCACCTAACTCCTCGTTCCATTGGAGCCAGCCCTGATACGCTTGCTCTACCATTTCCATATAGGTTTCATCAGCACCATATTCCATGCGCACCACTTTGCTAATATCGGTAGAAGCAGCTAAGGGATGCGGCAGAGGGCCAGGGTCAAGCACGGCAACATGATACCCACGTGCCTTCAGTTCTAGCGCAGTCGTGATCCCATAAATACCAGCACCGACCGTAAGAATATCGTATGCCTTCATTTTGAGCACCTCACAAGTCCTTCTCGCATGTAAGCGCAGTCGTTAATACGCTCCCGTTGTTACCCGCACACTCCAGCCCGATTAGACATTTGGAGATAATGCCTGTCATCCTGAGCGAAGCGAAGAATCTGGAGCGCGAAGTTGTCCAACAGACCCGACTCACGTCGCCTCGACGACTTATGGGTAATCACTAGTACTGATGTATGTGACTACTATAACATAGTGGTAAAATGGTAATATCTGCGATAGAAAACTAGGAGTTTCGTAAAAACGTGCCAATTATTTTACTAATTTTAGCATTTATATTGGTATTTTTAGGTATTAGAAAAATATATTACCTCTCTTCAGATCCAAAAGCTGAGAAAGATTTCTTTCCTCATATTCACCACAAAAGAAAACCATTGGATGAAGCCCCGGCTAAACTGCCTTTTTCACAACTTGGAGGAACAATTAATGATGTCAGTGGAGTCAATAGAACTTCGGTCTATGGCATCCTACAAATAAAAACTGAATATGAGCTAAGAAATGCACTGCATTTTGCAAGACAGCACAAGCTTACTGTTTCAATTTATACTGGTCCCAGTTTCCTGGGACCACCATACTACTTAAATTTTGATGTCAATGAACAGGAGATGAGAAAAATAAAAGAGGCTCATTCTGAACTTATTGATCTTGCCCAGAGCTTGGGTGGAAGCTTTTATTTGCCGTATCAGCTTAGTGCCACAAGAGTGCAAATAGAGAAATCTTACCCTGAATTTGGCAAATTTTTAGAACTCAAAAAGAAATATGATGCTGACCTCTTATTCACAAGTAAGTTTTATAAAAAATATGGAGCGGTGTAGTTAATACCATTACAACACTGTGGTGCGACCAAAGTAGCGAAACTAGATTTTACTCAGGTGCTGGTGTGGAAACCTCCTTGGCGCGGCGTAAGATAGTGAGAGCAAGCAGCGGAAAGATGAGAACAGACAGCAATCCGGCGGCTATGAGAGCTGCGCCTGTGGCCTTTGTAATCAGACCGAGTTCCAAGCCGATCTGCGATGCTGCAACAATGAACGAAAGCGATGTTGCCTGAAGGAGTCCCGCGACGACAGAACGACGACTGCCGACGAGTGGTCGATAAATAAGAGCAGGCACTCCCCTGACGAATAACAAAGCCGCGAGGAATATCGGCACCCGCACAATGGTCGAAGGACTTGAGAAGAGTGCTGCCAGGTCGAACCGTATGCCGCTCGCTACGAAAAAGACCGGGATAAAGACACCGAAGCCGATTGCCTCAAGCTTCTGGCGAAATTGTGGGTGCGTCAACATCTGGTCTCCATCGACCAACCTCAGGATCACGCCGGCTACAAATGCCCCAAGGATGGTTTCCAGTCCGAGCACTGATGCCAGAGCAACGAAGCCAACCAGTAACATGAAAGCGCCACGAACACGAATCTGCGCAGTCGTGTCC
>JBKPBA010000044.1:0-5456 GCA_046726675.1 Chloroflexota bacterium | reverse complement strand
TAGCTACTTTGGGCATGATGCGTGGGAACCTTTCGCGCCTGGACTCAAATCGATCGATGATGCGGCCATGCTGCGCCGCAAGATTCTGCTCGCCTTTGAGGCCGCCGAGATCGAACCTGATCCCGAGCAACGCCAGGCACTGTTGACGTTTGTGCTGGTGGGGGCAGGGCCAACCGGGGTCGAGATGGCCGGGGCGATTGCAGAACTGGCGCACAAGACGCTGGCCTCCGATTTCCGGCAGATCGATCCAAAGGCGACACGCATCGTGCTCGTGGAAGCAGTCTCAAGAATATTGCTGGCGTTCCCAGAGTCGTTGGCGAACAAAGCCAAGCGTGCGCTCACGCGTCTCGGTGTGGAGGTCAGAACGAACTCTCCCGTCGAAGCGATCGAGAGTGAGGGCGTGGTGATCGCCGGCCATCGTCTCCCCGCCAGGACGGTGATCTGGACGGCGGGGGTGGCTGCCTCTCGTGCCGGTCAGTGGCTTGGCGCCGAGGTGGACCGGGCAGGCCGCGTCAAGGTTTTGAGCGATCTCTCCCTCCCAGGCCAGCCCAACGTGTTTGTCATTGGTGACACCGCGAGCGTGAGCCAGAAGGGCAAACCGCTGCCAGGGGTTGCGCCTGTCGCCATGCAAGAGGGGCGCTATGTGGCACAGGTCATTGCGCAGCGCGTGGCGGGCAAGAAGGGCGGGCCACCATTCCGCTACCACTCCCACGGGAACCTGGCTACGGTAGGGCGTTCCTTTGCAGTGGTTGAGAGTGGGCCATTGCATTTGACCGGCTTTCTGGCGTGGGTGATGTGGCTGGTGGTGCATATTTTTTACCTGATCGGCTTTCGCAACCGTCTCCTGGTCATGTTTCAGTGGGCGTGGGAGTATCTCACCCGCGAGCGTGGCGCGCGGCTCATTACCTGTGGGGACACATCGCATGTGCCTCCGTGGTAGGAGCTAGCTCCAACGAGTGCCTTGTGAGAGCCATAGGTCATGAACTTGTTCTGGGGACACAGCCAGAGCAGCAGAAGGGATAGCCGTGGGAGAAGCCACACACCCACATCAGGAGGAAGCATGAAGACCGTCACACTGAAAATTCAGCGCTTTGATCCCGAGAACGATCGGCGACCCAATTGGGCCGAGTACCGGGTGAATGTTGAAGCAAATGATCGCCTGCTGGACGCGCTCCACAAGATCAAGTGGGAACAGGACGGCTCCCTCACCTTTCGCCGGTCGTGTGGGCACGGGGTTTGCGGCTCGGATGCCATGAGCGTCAATGGGTTGAACCGCCTCGCCTGCCAGCTCCTGATGGGGCGTCTGCTGGACAAGATCACCATCATGCCACTGCTGGCATTTCGGGTGATCAAAGACCTCGTGGTTGACCTGGAGCCGTTTTTCGCCCAGTACGAGAAGATCAAACCCTACCTGGTCAGCGACGAGCCCCCTCCGCTCACCGAGCGTCTCCAGACGCCTGAGCAGCACGACCGGTATGAGGAGGGCACGAAATGCATTCTCTGCGCGTGCTGCACCAGTTCTTGCCCCGTGACGTGGGGCGACCCCGCCTGGGTCGGGCCGGCTGCGATTGTCAATGCGCACCGCTTCCTCTTCGATAGTCGCGATCATGGCGCGGCGGAGCACCTGGCCATCCTCAGTTTGGTATCAGTCCTGCGAGTTTTTATTTTACGCCCATAAAGCGGCTGCACCCATCCTTTTAGTATTGTTGCTTTTACTCAACGATGCATGCATAATTTCTCTAGTAGCGCATAGATCGGTAGCGGGGTGTCTTGCGAAAGTGTATAAACTGTAAGGGAACAGCCATGAGTCAACCTTTAGCATCATTTTGGAGTGCTTCCGCTGACCAGGTATTCAAGCAACTGCAAACATCGCAGCAAGGCTTAACGAGTGACGAGGCCCAGCAACGGCTTAAGCGCTACGGAGCAAACTTACTCAAACCTAAAAAGCAAGCGACGACGCTCACTCTGCTGCTAAATCAATTCACAAGCCCTATCATCCTGATTCTCGTTTTTGCTGCTGGCCTGTCCTTCTTCCTGCAAGATCCACAGGATACCATCATCATTTTAGTGATTGTACTTGTGAGCGGTCTGCTTAGTTTCTGGCAGGAGCGCGGTGCGAGCAATGCAGTCGAGAAATTACTGGCTACGGTACAAATACGGGCAACGGTACTGCGTGATGGCACATCTACGGAAGTACCGCTTGAGCAGGTTGTACCCGGAGATATCGTCCTACTGAGTGCGGGAGATGTGATCCCTGGAGACTGCCTGATCCTGGAATCAAAGGATCTTTTCGTCGATGAGGCCGCATTGACGGGCGAAACCTACCCGGTAGAGAAAGAAGTCCAGGTGCTGGCAGCAGAAACGCCGCTGAGCAAGCGCATAAATACCCTGTATATGGGTACCCATGTCACAAGCGGCACGGCCAAAGCGGTAGTCGTACACACAGGAACAGAGACCGAATTTGGCCAGGTCTCTGTGCGCCTGAGGGTCAGGCCACCTGAGACAGAATTTGAGCACGGCGTCAGGCACTTCGGCTACCTGCTGCTGGAGGTTACACTGCTGCTGGTGATCGGTATCTTCGCTATCAACGTGCTCTTACATCGCCCCGTATTGGATTCCCTACTCTTCTCGCTGGCGCTGGCAGTTGGACTCACGCCACAACTGCTCCCGGCCATCATCAGCATTAACCTCGCCTATGGGGCCAAGCGCATGGCCGAGCAGAAGGTGATTGTCAAAAGATTATCCTCCATCGAAAACTTTGGCAGTATGAACGTGCTGTGCTCTGATAAAACTGGTACCCTGACGGAAGGGGTCGTCAGATTGCGCTCGGCCCTTTCTGTGGATGGTCATGACAGCGAGAAAGTACTTCTCTATGCCTACCTCGACGCCTTTTACCAGACAGGCTTCACCAATCCGATCGACCAGGCGATTTGTACCTATCACCCTCTGGACGTATCGGGCTATAAGAAGCTGGATGAAGTACCCTATGATTTTATCCGCAGGTGCCTGACGGTGCTGGTTGCGGAAAAGGATGGGACACACCTGATGGTAATAAAGGGAGCCTTGAAGAGTGTGCTCGACGTTTGCACGACAGCAGCGTTGCCCGCAGCGCAGGGACAGGGAGTCTCTACGGAAGCGATTGTGGATATTGCTACGCTGCGGGAAGAAATACAGCAGCGCTATGGGGAACTCAGCCAGCAAGGTTTCCGTGTGCTAGGCGTGGGATATCGACGACTCGATGGGGTCTCGCGCATCAGCAAAGATGACGAGAAAAAAATGACCTTCCTGGGTTTCCTGGTGTTCTTTGATCCGCCCAAAGAAGGCGTGGGCGAAACTATCAAGCAACTGAAGCAACTGGGAGTTTCACTGAAGATTATTACGGGCGATAACCAACTGGTTGCTGCCCATATCAGCCAGCAAGTCGGGATTGCCAATGTACGCATACTAACAGGCTCAGAAATGCACCAGATGAGCAGCGCGGCACTGTTGGGGAAAGTCAACGATGTCGATGTGTTCGCCGAGGTCGAGCCAAATCAGAAGGAAAGCATCCTGATTGCCTTGAAAAAAGCCGGGAACGTGGTCGGGTATATTGGAGATGGGATCAATGATGTATCGGCGCTGCATGCCGCTGACGTGGGTATCTCAGTCAACAGCGGGGTAGATGTGGCGAAGGAGGCAGCCGATATTGTGCTGCTCGAGAAGGATTTGTCTGTGCTCGTGCAGGGTGTACGCGAGGGCAGGAAAACATTTGCCAATACACTGAAATACGTGTTCATGGCGACCAGCGCCAATTTTGGCAATATGTTCAGCATGGCAGGCTCGTCGCTTTTCCTGCCTTTCCTGCCTTTACTGCCCAAGCAGATTCTGCTGACGAACCTGCTCACAGATATTCCCGAGATGACTATCGCTACTGATAATGTGGACAACGAAATGGTCGATAAGCCCAGGCGCTGGGATATTGGCTTTATTCGTAATTTCATGCTTACATTCGGGCTACTCAGTTCAATTTTCGACTACATGACTTTTGGAGTGCTGCTGCTCATTTTGCATGCCAATGTCAAGCAATTCAGGACTGGCTGGTTTATAGAGTCTGTGGTTTCGGCATCGCTGATCGTGCTGGTGATTCGCAGCAGGCGGCCGTTCTTCAAAAGTAGACCTGCAAAGCAGTTACTCATAGCTACGCTTTCGATTGTCGTACTGACTGTGATTTCTCCGTATACGCCCCTGGCAGGAATTTTGGGGTTTCAGCCACTGAACGTTTTCTTCCTTTTGATGCTGGCGGTGATTGTTATCCTGTATGTTGCGCTGGCGGAAGTAGTGAAGAGATATTTCTACATGAGGGTGAAGTACTGACGTTAACGAGCACATTGGTCACTTTCTTCACTCCAATCCGGCATCTCTCGCGCGGATGATGGCCTGAGCCCGGTCAGTCACCTGTAAGGGCGTGTGCAGAAACAGGTCATTTAGGGACGGGTGCGGACGAGCCGAGCCAGCATGATCCTGGTCATCGCAAGATAGATGAAGGCCTCACTGCTGGAGTGCGTGCCCTCAAAATCGCGAGAGAGGCGACGGTGATGCGTGATCGAGGCATTGGTCCGTTCAATAACCCAGCCACACTACCCCCAGATGCCGTTTTCTGTTTCTGAGTGCTTGCCATTGCGCTCTCCTTTCTTGATTCGCTTGTATGATATCCTCATCAGAGGTGTTCGGCAAGTGGTGCATCAGTCCAGCGATGGCGGAAATCGTCCCCCAATCGCGCGCTGATGGTACTCTCGAAGGCGTTCCTGCTCCGCTTCGTCGGCCCACACGACCCAGCGGTGCAAGGGTTCATCGAGCTGGCGCCCAGACCAACCCTTGACGGATCCAGTGATAGAGACTCCCACGTGGGATGAAGAGCGTGCGAACCAGCTCTGTTGGCCACCATTCATCAGGCAAGAGACCGTCATGTTGCCGAACCCGTGGGCGTGGCGCTCTCACGCCCAATTGGCGTTGCAACTGCGTGATCGTCTGCGCGCGAAAGCCAATGTTGGAGCGGGAAGGGCGAAAGCCAGCTTCGGTCAACGCCTGGACCTGATTCAGCGAGAAGAAGAATGCCTCGGCGCACCAGAAATGGAGACTGTTCACGAAATGACCGACTGCGTTATCATGCCACCACTGCGGTCCAAAGACCGCCAGTACGATCCCTGACAGGATCAGCAGGACGAGACTGGAGAGCGTGATGACGCCGAAGAAGTAGCCTGGAGAGCGCACGAACGCTGGTAAGTGATCAGGGAGCAAGTCTTCCAGGGGCATCCGGGTGCGCACTCGTTAATAAGATTGTATAAAGGCTCTACAGGCCGGAGCACATGCTCGGTAAAAAATATTGTTCGTTCATTCGGCCAATCATGCTGCTCCGGGTTTCGACCTGGGGCTGAAAGGCTTGCTTGCTAAAGGGCATGGTACATGCACCTCTATAC
>JBKPBA010000043.1:0-13990 GCA_046726675.1 Chloroflexota bacterium | reverse complement strand
CCCGGACGCACTGCCCAGGTTCAACCTGGGGGATACAGCCCCCATGAACTCTCCATCGGTCACGTTACTCATTTTGCTTTTGAGGTCACTGACCTGGAAGAAGCTCGCCAGCACCTACAAGCTCATGATATCGCGATTGTGGGCGGACCTCGTCCTCGCGGTGATGGGGTCATGCAGATGTATGTCAGCGATCCCGATGGTTATATTGTCGAGTTATTTGTTTGGCAGAAGTAATTACTACTTAAACCAGAAAGGAGGGGGCGCACTGCACTGCCGCCGCCTCATGAATGGTAGAAAAGGTGTATTTATCGGTCATTCGTAAGACGGCGATCGTTGCGCCAGACCTATGAAACCACCTAAATTCCGTTATTTTGCCCCGCAGAGTGTTGGAGAGGCGCTGGCACTCCTGGCAGAACATGCCGATGATGCGCGAGTTCTGGCAGGTGGTCAGAGTCTGGTTCCACTCATGAACATGCGTCTCGTGCATCCCGGCGTGCTCGTAGACATCAACGGTATCGACGAACTGGCATACGTCAAAGCGTTGGATGGTGGCATCGCCATTGGCACACTGACCCGCGATGCCACCTTGACAGGCGATAAAATGTTAGCGGAGCGTCTGCCGGTGCTAACAGAAGCAGCTCACTTCGTTGGTCATCCAGCCATCCGCAATCGCAGTACCGTCGGTGGCAGCATAGCCCACGCCGACCCCGCCGCCGAGTTGCCAGCCGTGATGGTTGCGCTGAACGCTGAGTTTGTGGTGCGTAGTCGCTCTAGCAGTCGAACCGTCTCCGCCCAGAATTTCTTCAAAAGCTATCTCACAACCGACCTCAAAGAAGGGGAGCTGTTGACCGAACTGCGTATTCCTGGTCTACCTTCGAGGTCTGGCAGCGCGTTTGTAGAGTTTGCCCGACGCGAAGGCGACTATGCCCTGGCAGGTGTTGCTGCTGTTATCACACTGGATGCTAACGGCGCTATTGCTGAAGCTCGCCTGGGACTATGCAGCGTAGGTCCAGCGCCAGTGCGTCCTGATTTGGCAGAGGCCTTGCTTCGCGGACAAAGCCCTGATGCAGGCGCTTGGTCTGCTGCTGCCGCTGCTGTCGTCTCAGTACTAGACAATCCACTTTCAGATATTCATGGCTCTGCCGACTATCGCCGTCACCTGGCCGGAGTCTTGACCAAACAAGCATTGGCAACTGCCGTAGAGCGAGCAGAAAGGAATCGATAATGCAAGTAGAAGATTTTGTAACGATCCGCTTGTCTGTAAATGGTGAGACTCACCGCCTGGTGGTTGAGCCGCGTCGCTTGCTTGCCGATGTGCTACGCGAAGATTTGGGATTGACTGGGACGAGTCTTGGCTGTGAACACGGGGCCTGCGGCTCCTGTACCGTGCTTGTAGATGGGCAGAGCGTGCGCTCGTGCCTGATGTTCGCAGTTCAGGCCAACGGCCACGAGGTGATGACCGTAGAGGGCTTAACCCGCGATGGTGAACTGCATCCCCTCCAACAGGCCTTCTGGGAGAAGCAGGGAGTTCAGTGCGGTTTTTGCACACCCGGTTTTCTGATGACCGCCTACGAGTTGTTACAGCACAATCCAAATCCGAGCGAAGAAGAGATTCGCTATGCGCTATCGGGCAACATCTGTCGCTGTACTGGCTACCAGCACATTATCGAAGCTGTGCAAAGCGCTGCCCAGGCTATGACGGCGAGCGCCGCTGTACCATCGGGCACGTAAGAACCCGGAAGTTTAGAGGAGATATAAACCGTGACAACAATAACCAATAGCCATGTATGGATTGGCAAAGATATCAAGCGGCGGGAAGATCCGGATCTGCTTACAGGCAGAGCGGAGTACACCAGTGATGTGAAGTTGCCCGGCATGCTCCACGCCGCCGTACTACGCAGCCCTTATGCTCATGCCCGTATCGTCGGTATCGATACCAGTGCTGCCAAAAAGCTGCCGGGCGTTTATGCTGTCTTGACTGGTCGTGATGCGACTGAGGTGATTGGTCCGGTGCCAGCTTTCTGTGCAGAGCCGGTCGTCGAGCACGCAATTGCTGTCGAGAAGGTGCGCTATGCCGGAGAAGCAGTGGTTGCTGTGGCTGCCGAGAGTCGCTATATCGCCGAGGATGCCCTTGAACTGGTGCAGATCGAGTGGGAGCCACTGCCACCAGTGATCGATGTGTTGGAAGCAATGAAGCCGGACGCGCCCAAGGTACATGAGAATCTCCCCTCAAACGTCGTTTACGAGCATGTTTTCCCCTTTGGGGACGTAGATGGTGACTTCGCCAAA
The DNA here is from genome assembly GCA_046726675.1 of Chloroflexota bacterium. Taxonomy (GTDB): domain Bacteria; phylum Chloroflexota; class Ktedonobacteria; order Ktedonobacterales; family Ktedonobacteraceae; genus DATMNR01. Next base: position 11,701 of record JBKPBA010000043.1, on the reverse strand, counting down.
GCAGATCATATCATTAAGCGACGCCTGCGCTGGCCGCGCGCCACCGCCGCCCCCATGGAGCCAGCTGGAGCAGTCTGCAAGTATGATCCCCCTAGCGGTCGCATGGAGGTCTGGTCGACCACCAATATGCTTAACTACGTAGGATGGCTCATCGCGGGTAGCCTGAAGCTGCCACCCAATATGGTCAACTTCTACCCTATGTATACAGGTGGCAGCTTCGGGAGCAAGCATGTGACTAGCAAAGTGATCGCCATTGCTGGCGCGATGTCGAAGGTCACCGGGCGCCCGGTCAAGTTCATGGAAGACCGCATCGACAACCTGGTGGCGAATGATGCTCAAGCCGCTGATCGTATTTACGATGCCGAGCTTGCCGTCACCAAAGAGGGCAAGTTCCTGAGCCTGCGCCTACATGCGATAGATGATTATGGAGCCTATTTTGTGTTCGCTATTACAGGCAACACGAACATGATGTCGCAGATCAGTGGCCCATACACCATCGGCAGCCTCGAGAACGGCATCAAGGCGGTGTTGACCAATAAGAATCAGCAGGGAGTATTCCGGGGTGCCGGTTCGGATGTTGGCAACTGGGTGCTGGAGCGGTTGGTCGATGCTGCTTCCGATGAGTTGGGCATCGACGGCATAGAATTGCGCCGCCGGAATTTCATCCAGCCCAATCAGTTCCCCTATAAGATGCCGACGGGCAACGTCTATGATAGTGGGAACTATCCCGGTGTACTGGATATGGCACTGCAACATGCTGACCTGGACTACTGGCGTCAGGAGCAGGCGCGTGCACGCCAGCAGGGACGCTACATCGGCATCGGTCTGGCTACTTGTCAGCAGCGCAGCACCTATAGCGCAACCGAATTCTGGTTCCATAACCCTGGTCCCGCCACGGGCCTGACAACCACTGCCGAAAGCGTGCGTATTGGTATAGGGCCAACTGGCGGCATCACTGTCACCATGTTCTCTCCTTTCTGGGGCAATAGTCCTGAAACCGTTGTGTCTCAGGTCGTTGGTGAGGAGTTTGGTGTAGACCCCAACTCGATCAGCATCGCCTACGAAGGCACATATCAAGGGCTGCCCAGCGCTGGCCCGGGAGGTAGCCGCATGACGGTGATGCTCTCAGGTGCCGTACGAGGGGCAGCGACGAAAGTCAAGGAGAAGATGTGCAAAATAGCTGCTCATCTTTTGGAGGCCAGCATTGATGACATGGAGGTTCGGGAAGGGAGTGTCTGGGTCAAGGGCACTGATCGTTCGCTGAGCCTCGCTGATATTGGCATGAAGGCCTACTGGAACAAATTCGACTTGCCAGCGGATATGGAGAGCGGCCTGGAGGGCAGCTTCACCTATGATCATCCCTTTACAACGCCACCCAGTGAGGATCGCAAGGACCTGGGTGTGTTCTACCCCATTATGGGTCATGCCGCCCATATTCCAATTGTAGAAGTCAATATCAGTACCGGACAGGTCACATTTCTTAAATACCTTGCTGTGCATGATGTTGGTACAGTTGTAAATCCGCGTTCATTGCAGGGCCAGATTCGCGGGGGCATTGCACAGGGAATCGGTGTAGCGCTGTACGAAGAGGTGCGCTACAGCCCCGAAGGCCAGAACTTAACAGCAACCATGAACGACTACCTGGTACCAACTATCGCGGAAGTTCCCAATATCGAGATCTATCATCATGAGACGCCCTCGCCTTATACAGCATATGGTGTCAAGGGCGGTGGCGAAGGTGGGCGTATGGTTGCGCCGCCCGCAGTCACAAGCGCGATTGAGGATGCACTCAAACCTTTCGGCATCAAGATTGATGAAATGCCGATTACGCCCGAGAAGATCGTCAAATGGGTGTCGCAAGCGCAGACACAGCCAGCATAAAGTAGGTAAATATGTATGGAACTTAAGGACAAAATAGCAGTCATCACCGGAGGTGGACGCGGAATCGGACGTGCTATAGCCCTGGCATATGCCAGAGAAGGAGCCGACCTTGTGCTCGCTTCCCGTTCGAAAGAAGCGCTCGAAGAAACGCGGGCAATGGTCGAGGATCTTGGACATAAAGCGCTGGTCGTACCAACAGACATCCGCCAGGAAGCAAGCGTACGCAACCTGGCGGAGCAAGCGCTAGGCCAGTTCGGCCGGATCGATATCCTGGTGAACAACAGTGGCATAGCCGGCCCTACCACACCTCTGTGGAACATCACCCATGCAGATTGGGAGGAAACCTTCGCCGTCAATGTGACCGGCGCATACCTGTGCTGCCGGGCATTTCTCCCTGGCATGATCGAGCAGCGTTCAGGCAGTATCATCATGATCGCTTCTATGACCGGGAAACGACCGCTGTATGGCCGTACACCCTACGCCGGTACCAAGCTGGCCCTCGTTGGCATTGCCAGAACGCTTGCCTGGGAGGTAGGGCCGTATGGAATACGAGTCAATGTGATCTCGCCTGGCGCCGTCGAGGGCGAGCGCATCAAACGGGTAGTACGCAACCAGGCCGCGGCTCAAGGCATCAGCGAAGATGAGGCACTACGGCAATTTACCAGCAATTCGCCACTTGGTCGCCTCGTGCCACCTGGTGACATCGCTGCTGCGGCTGTCTTCCTGGCTTCCGACAGAGCCGCTTCGGTAACAGGGGAAGACCTGAATGTTTCCGCTGGTACGGTAATGTATTGATCGGGATGGAGATAACATTATGCCAAGATTTATAGACCTCTCGCAGGAGATTTACCAGGGAATGTTTGTTTACCCTGGCCATTTAAAGACTGTGATCTGGGAACATCATACGCACGAAGAGACCGTGAAGAACTTCGAAGGAGGGTTCTCCTACCAATCCAGAGGTCTCTTGATGAGCGATCATGGCCCCACACATGTAGATGCCCTCAGCCACCTGGATCCGCGCCCAGAAGCGCCATCGATTGAGAAGATGTCTCTCGACCTGTTCTATGGTGATGCCACATGCATTGATGTCTCCCACAAGGAGCCACGGACCTATATCAGTGCTGCTGACATCGACGAGGCTATTGCCAGGTCCCGCGCTGACGTGCGCAAAGGCGATATTTTGTTGTTCTATACGGGTGCATTCAACCGGTTCCATGGCACAAAGGAGTATCTAAGCCAGTATCCTGGCCTGGATGAATCTGGCAGTATGTGGTTAGTGGAAAAAGGGATCAAGACCTTCGGTGTGGACTCTCCCAGCCCTGATAATCCCGCCAGCCGTACCTATCCCTGCCATATGATGTGCCGCCACTACGGCATTACGCATTATGAGAACCTGGCGAACCTGGACCACGTGGTGGGCAAGCGCTTCATCTTTATCGGGTTTCCGCTGCGCATCCGAAATGGTACAGGTTCACCGGTAAGGGCTGTAGCATTGCTGAGCGATTAGCTGGGCTTCCAATTAAATGTGTTCCAGAGTTCATCGACTTTCTGAGCCATCTCGAAGTCTTTGTCCGAGATCCCTCCCACTGAATGTGTGGCAAAACGCACCACAATTTTGTTGTAGGAAATATTCATGTCAGGATGATGCTGTCCAGCTTCCGCCAAATGAGCGACAGCACAGGCAAAGAACATGGTGGCAGGGAAAGTCGGGAGAGTGAAGCGGCGCTGGAGCATTCCGTTGTCGATTTCCCAGTGAGGGAGGTCTTTCAGACGTGCCTGCAGTTCCGCGTCTCCGAGTTTTACTAGTTCCTGTGACATAGTGAGCTCCTTTCGAATCTTACATCAAATGCCGTTTGAACCATTCTGCCGCAGAAGGAGCAGACTGCAAGAATCCAGGCTCTGTGTATGCTCCAAAGTGTGGTCCTTTGACGAATACCAGGGACTTTGGCTCTAGAGCTCGTTCATAGGCAGCTACAGCAAGGTCGGTTGGCGTTAAGGTATCATTGCTGGCGACCACCATTAGCAAGGGCGTGGGAGAAATCAGGTGGATATTGGCGGCTGGATTGTATTCCAAGAACTTCTCCATTGATTCCAGGGAGACCTGGTTGCGCCAGTTGGGGGCCCTGTTCCTACCTGTCGTGGTGAACCACTCGTACGAATCGGGAGTCGATAGTGCGCAGGGTTCTCCCTCTGGCGCCACGACGGGCACAGAGCCGCCGCTTCCCTGGGTGTAGCGCTGTTTACGATCCTCAGCAAGAACCTCGATGAACTGGGCCAGAACATCCGCACGCAAGAGGCGCCTGGCATTCTCTATGCCATTGACCAGCGGCACCTGCGCTACCGCCGCTTTGATACGTTTGTCAAAGGCTGCAAGGTGGAGCACATGTGCTCCGCTGTAGGAGGACCCCCATACACCAATACGCGAGGCATCCACCTCTGGACGGAGGGAGACCCAGGTGATGGCGTTGCGGTAGTCCTCGTGCTGTTCAGCGGGAATAATCCGATCCCGAGGCTCCCCTTCAGAAGCTCCCTGGTAGCGATAATCAAAGACCATGGTCACAAAACCCGCAGCGACAAATACTTCAGCAAAGGAGTCGAGATACATCTCTTTAACGGCGCTAAATCCGTGCGCCATGACGATGGTGGGTCGCTTCTCTCCGCTCCGCAGGTCATCGGGGAGATAGAGCCAACCAGCACACTTCAAGCCCTCACTAACAAAGGTTACATCTTGTCTCATTGAAATACCTCCTGAAAAATGGTTGAGGGAACACGAATTGACATGTTAAAGAACGCATTACAGTGCATACCGTAGGTTTGCGCTATTTCGCGCAGTTGTTCAATAGTAGGTTTAGCTGGCATATCAAACTCCTTTCCTTTTGTCTTGATCTTCGTGCATAGCCATCTGTATGATCTCCGCTAAATGTAGCGCACGACGGCCTGACGTTTGAGAGATCTGTTCACGGCAACTGAAGCCATCTGCAATAATCAGCGTATCCTTGCCAGCGCTGCGTACAGCGGGAAGCAAGACTCTTTCACCAACCTTGATAGATATGTCGTAATGGTCTTTATCAAAACCGAATGCTCCTGCCATGCCGCAACAACCTGAATCGAGGACCGTGTAGTCAAGGCCCAGTTTTGAGAGGATCGTCTCCTCATCCTTTAACTTCATGATCGCTGTGTGATGGCAGTGTCCATGCACCACTGCCTTACGATGCAGTTGCGGCAACTGGAAATGCCCTGCTTGCTTAGCAAGAAATTCGCTGAGCAGGAACGTTTGCTGGCTGAGCCGCTTCGCATCTTCATCGTTGGGGAAGAGATTGATCAGTTCATCGCGGAAGACTGCAATACAACTTGGTTCCAGGCCGACCAGGGGAACACCTTCCGTGATCTGCGGTCGCAGTGTATCGAGTATATTCCGCAGTAAGCGCCAGGCGGTGACGAGCATACCGTGGTCATAGAGTGGACGACCGCAGCATAAAGCCTGCTGTGGCACCACGACCTGATACCCGGCAGCTTCAAGCACTTCAACTGCCGCAATGGCAGTCTGTGGGTGAAAGTGGTTATTAAAGGTGTCGGGCCAGAGGATAACCTTGGGCTGCCCCTTGTTTTGCGTTTCACGTTTTCGAAACCACTGCTTATAAGTCTGCGACGCAAGGGCTGGAATCTGGCGCTCAGGCGCAATCCCCGCCAGCCTTTTTGCTATGTCGCGGAGCAGCGGCGTCTGGGTGAAGAAATTCGCCACACCTGGCATGAGTGCAGCGACGCGCACCCACCTGTGGATCAAGCCCATCGAATAGCTCGTAATGGGTCGTAGTCTTCCTTGATAGTAGTGCGAGAGAAATTCAGCTTTATAGGTGGCCATATCGACATTGACGGGACACTCGCTTTTACAGCCCTTGCATGCCAGGCAGAGGTCTAGAGCGTCCTTTACTGCCACACTACGCAAACTACCACTGAGGTGATTTCCTTGCAGCATCTCAAAAAGTAGGCGAGCGCGCCCGCGTGTCGAGTGCTGCTCCTCTCGCGTGACCATGAAACTTGGACACATGGTACCGCCTTCCAGCTTGCGACATTTGCCAACGCCAATGCAGCGCAGCGTCGCTTTAGCCAGGCTGCCCTCGTCCTCAACAAACGAAAAATGTGTCTCTGGCCGTGGCGGATGATAGCTGGTCCCAAGGCGCAGGTTTTCGTCCATGCGATACGCGTCCACCACTTTCCCAGGATTCATTTTCCAGTCGGGATCCCATATAACTTTAAATTCGCGGAACGCATTGACGAGTTCGATGCCGAACATCTTTGGGAGCAATTCCGCACGAGCCTGACCATCCCCATGCTCTCCCGAAAGCGAACCGTTGTAGTTGATCACCAGGTCTGCTGCCTCGTTCATAAAGGAGCGGAACTTTTGGATACCCGCCCTTGTTTCAAGGTCGAAGCTGATGCGTGTATGAATGCATCCCTGCCCAAAGTGTCCATAAAAGGCCCAGCGATAGTCGTATTGCGCTAGCAGATGGCGGAGGTCTCGCAAGTAGTCACCTACTTTCTCAGGAGGCACTGCTGAATCCTCCCAACCAGGCCAGACTGCTTTCTCACCGGGCACACTGCCAGTAGCTCCCACCCCAGCCTCGCGGATCGACCAGATTTTCTTCACTTCCCTGGGATTATCAAAGAGCTTCATATCTGGTGGGATCTGTTTCTTCTTCAGTTCTTCCATTAGCCCACGTGCGCGATCAAGGGATTCCTGCATGGTGTCACTACCAAATTCAACCAGAAACCAGCCCCCTCCTGCTGGTAGCAGGGCAATATCGGAAGAAAGAAGCTTCTTCCTTTTTGCATTCTCGATCAAGAGATCATCCATCCCCTCAAGAGCTATCGGCTGGTGCGAAAGAATCTCCATGATATCGTCGCTTGCGCTATAAATGTCTGGATAGCCAAGTACCAGCAGTGCGCGTGCAGGTGGACTGGCAACGAGGCGTGCAGTTGCCTCCAGCACGGTGATACAGGTGTTTTCAGTGCCTACCAGAGCGCGCGCGACATGAAAGCCGTTTTCAGGCAGCAGTTGATCCAGATTATAGCCAGAGACCAGACGAGGAATTTTGGGGAAACGCTCACGGATGAGGTCCGCATAGTTGTCACGCAGAGCCTTGAGACCGGCATAGATTTCTCCACGCCTTCCACCTTCCTTGATAATGTGCTCAAGCTCTTCGTCACTCGTCTTACCAACCCGCATGCGCAGCCCATCATAGGTGAGAATCTCCAACTCCTCGATATTATCAACCGTTTTACCAGCCATCACCGAGTGGGCGCCACAGGAATCGTTTCCGATCATGCCTCCTAACGTGCAGTAACTGTGTGTAGAGGGATCTGGCCCGAACGTGAGGTGAAATTGCTCAGCCGCCTGGCGCAGGTCATCGAGAATGATACCAGGTTGGACTCGTGCTACCCTTTTCTGTGGGTCAATCTCGATGACCCTGTTCATGTATTTGGACATGTCGATGACAACCGCGACATTGCAGCATTGTCCAGCAAGGCTCGTGCCGGCGCCACGCACAAGGAGAGGTGCCCCATAGCGGCGACATACTGCTACGGTCTTAGTAACGTCATCCACATCTTTGGGGATGACGACGCCTATTGGCACTTGCCGATAATTAGAAGAGTCCGTGGCATATAGTGCCCGGCTTCCTTCATCGAAGCGCACTTCGCCACGAACCTGGGCGCGCAATTCAGCGGCCAGGGCTTCAGTATCGATGGTAGTAGTCATGTTATCAATATTCGAAACTACTCTGGATGATCTGCCGGAGTTCTTCAGCGCCGACATCTCGCGGGCTATTGACGAGCAGTCTCTGCTGCTTAAGCGTGCCATCAATTAACGCTGGCACGTCTGCCTCTCCGTAACCGAGTGCAGCCAGGCCATTCGGGATGCCAGTATCTCGCATTAGTGAGAGTAACGTACGTGGGAGCACCTCTGGCATCTCAGCCGAGGTGAGTCCATTTACATTCGCTCCCAGCAATTGCGCTGCACGCAGGTGACGTTCAGAGCTGATGGGATACGTCCAGCGGAACGTAGATGGTGCAGTGATGACCACCGAGAGACCATGGGGGATCATCGGCTCATCTTTAGGGTAATCCGGCGGTGAAAAGTTTTTTACCATACCGGCAATGGGATAAGCAATGGCATGTGGTACGTGGACGCCGGCATTGCCAAAGCCGATACCTGCGTAGGTTGCCGCGAGTGCCATATAGGTGCGGGCCTCCACATCCATACCGTTGAGCACAGCCCGGCGCAGGTAGCGCCCGGTATATTCCAGTGCCTTCTCGCACCAGAGGTCACTGACAGGATTGCTGCCGATGTAGACCGGGCGCTCCTCCGGTTTATGTCGCGGGCGTGTATCATATGGTCGACTTGTGTAAGATTCGAGCGCGTGGGTCAGTACATCGAAGCCAGGATAGGCAGTGGCCATAGGTGGCAGCGTCACCGTGTTCAATGGGTCGATGATTGCGAGCGAGGGCCGCAGGTAACGGTTTGAGATACCGGTTTTCACCTTGAGGGCGATTACATCCATGATGGCCGTGGCCGTGGTTTCAGCACCAGTGCCAGCTGTTGTGGGAAGCGCTACCATTATCTTTAAAGGCCCCGGAACAGGTATGCCTTTCCCGATGGGCTTGTTAATGTAGTCCATCACCGGCGCCGGATAGGTACTGAGCAGGTTTGCCGCCTTCGCCGAATCAATGCTGCTACCACCACCAATGGCAACAAAGCCGTCATAGTCACGACCTCGCACGAAGGTGGCAATCGCCTCGAACGATTGGTCTGTCGGTTCGACATGTACCTCGTCATAGATCTCAGCGTTGATGCCAGCTTCCTCAAGCAATGCACGCACTCGCTCTGGTAATCCAAGCTTCATAATCGTGCGATCTGTTACGATCAGCGCGTGTCGCACTTCCAGGCGTTTGAGGTCATAAGCCAACTCGTCTGTGGCACCCGGCCCGAACTTTATCGGGGTCATCTCCATCGTGAAGACGGTTTCATTGGGAATTTCAAGACAGCCCATAAAATATCCTTTCCCTCGCTCATGTTATCCGATAATGCAGACGAACAAAATAACCCGGTTCTCTATAACTGCCGATGTTAAAAGCCATTATCGACCTGAGTGGATGTTGTGATGTCTGTTTGAAATAATTCATCTGCATTATCACATCAGCGCCAGGCTCATAAAGAGAGCCGCAGCGATGTGCTGACAAAAGAACGAACAAATAGTAATTATTTACAATGAACAGACTACAGTTTTTAAGAGGATACACTCTGAGAATGCGCTACGTGAAGAGACAGATGTAAATAAATTTGGCTCTCTATACTTGTGATAGAGGCTGATACAGGAAACTGTGAGACATTACTGTTAGAATCTATACCATAAAAAATATGGGTTGTATAGTGGCTCAATTTCGGGGTTCTCCCCAATACTCAAATAAGTGTACCACTTGTCAAAATGTGTGGTATGGCTCCTTTGGGGTCACTCCAGCATAACTATTATTCCTCCTTTGATTGACTCACTCCTGCTTCCTCAAAAGTAGCCATCTCGCAATGTGCATGTAACGCTGCCTCAATGATACTCATCGCCAGTACGGCTCCCGTTCCTTCTCCAAGCCGTAGCTGAAGATCGAGCAGTGGGGAGAGTCCGAGCCGCTCGAGGATCAGGCGGTGTCCTCGTTCCACCGAGGCATGCCCGGCAAGTAGATACTCGCGAATAAGCGGATTGAACTCGACTGCCACTAGCGCCGCAGCGCCAGAGATGAAGCCATCGATGACGACAGGAACGCGGCGAGAGGCAGCCGCTATGATGACACCAACCAGTCCGGCAATCTCTAAGCCCCCAACCTTCATCAGAATGTCGAAAGGGTCCTCGGGGTTGGGGGTATGCCGTGCGAGCGCTCTTTCGATTACCTGTACCTTATGAGCGAGTTGCTCATCGCTAATTCCTGTTCCATGGCCAGTGACGAGCGCTACTGGCATTTGCAGCAGTGTAGCCGTAATGGCGCTCGAAGCCGTGGTGTTGCCGATACCCATGTCTCCGGTTGCGACCAGGTCCACTCCCTGCTCTAGCAGGGCATCACAGACATCGATACCGACCTGGATCGCCCCCAGCATTTGTGCCTGAGTCATGGCCGGTTCTAGCGCCATGTTGGCTGTGCCGAAAGCCACTTTCCGTGAGAGTAAGTTAGGGTGGGAGAGGTAGGCGGCCACACCAACATCGACTACGATGACCCTTGCCCCAACATACTGGGCGAGCGCGTTGATCGCTGCTCCACCTTGGAGGAAATTGTGGACCATCTGCGGAGTCACGGCGGCAGGATACGCGCTGACCCCCTCGTTTGTGACACCGTGATCCCCTGCCATGATGATAACCGCTTTTTGTTGTATACTCGGTAAGGATCGCCGGGTGATACCTGCAATTTGAATGGCGATGTCTTCGAGCCTCCCGAGGCTGCCTGCTGGTTTTGTCAATTGTTGCTGGCGTGTTCTCGCCAGTTCCATCGCAGCAGTATCGGGAGGTACGACGCTTGACGCCCTGTTCAGTATATGTTGCATGCTGTTGTCCTCTTTCTATTATATGCTGTAGCCAACGCGTGAGATGAAATATTTCATTGACACGCCCGCATCTCACGGGTGCATTTTATACTGGCAAGGGAATACAAGTCCAGTCATGCAATAGCAGGCTCCTCCACTGTTGCCAAGGCTCACGGCTTGTTATACACTATCCCAGTATGAAAAGAAGCGATTCATGGCGCGAGCACGTGAGACGACAGAGATGATCGCCAGTCAAAGAGCACAAGCGGTACCGGTGAAGGTATCGGCAGCGTGGCGCGAGATGGACTTTGGATCCTGGGAGGGGCTGACCTACGCGGCGGTTGCAGAGCAATTCAAAGACCAGCTGGGCTTCTTTACCGATCCAGAACAATTATCGTGCGTGAACCAGAAGCGAAGCCTACAGCTTCAAAAATAGCCTTGTATGCGCGTGTATCCGAAGCCTATCAGAAAGACGATTTAGCGCGTCAACTTGAGCGGTTGCGCGATTATGCCGCAGCCAAAGGCTACACAGTTGCAAAAGAAGTTGTTGAGCTTGCATCAGGCTTGAATGATAGCCGTCCCAAGCTCGCAAAACTCCTGACAGACACAACCATAAGCATAATTATTGTTGAGCATAAAGACCGCTTAACGCGATTTGGTTTTGAGTATATCCACAAGCTGCTAGAGGTACAGCAGAGGCGCATTGAAGTTGTTTTTGAAACTGATACCAACGATGAATGAGTGGATGATTTTGTGGCTATTATCACGTCTATGTCTGCGCGGCTCTATGGACGGCGAAACTCAAAACGCCGCGCTCAGTCTATCCAGCACTATCTAACACAAAATGCTGCTTGACTTGTGGTATGCATAGGTATATAATGCATACTATGAAAGAGCCAAATAGAAATCCTGTTATCAGAGTCTACCCACACACGCGCAAAAAATTAAAGATCATTGCCGCTCAAGTGGGTGAAACGATGCAAGACACTGTAGAGCGATTAGCGCAAGCTGAAATAGAGCGGTTGCAAAAAGAGCAACAAAAACGAACATGAAGATCACACGCGGCTACAAAACTGAATTAGACCTCAACAATAAGCAGAGAACCGCATGCTTGCAGCATGCTGGTGCTGCAAGATTTGCCTACAATTGGGCACTCTCAAGAAAGATTGAGGCGTACAAAGCAGGTCTAAAAGTCCCTACCGCGATCGACTTACATCTGTCTCTTATACACATCTCCGAGCCCACGAGACATTGATA
>JBKPBA010000042.1:0-8332 GCA_046726675.1 Chloroflexota bacterium | reverse complement strand
GCGTTCGAATAAGCATCTAATGCTTGTGCATCTTTTTCATTTGTACTCATTTGTGGGATAGTACTTTCTTATGGAACCCACCCGAAAACATGTGCGTGCGAGGCAACGACTCAATGAGCTTGATATCTATTCTATCACATGCAGCATTTTTTGCCGAGGTTTGTCTATGAAGCTTGTAATGCCTCAGTTATCGCAGAGGTAAGAGCTTGTAGTTTAAATGGTTTCCACACCACCCACGCGCGAGGAGCAATACTTAGCGCTTGATGTACTTCATTTTCCGTGGCCGCTGTACAAAAGATCAAAGGTAGGGATCGAGTGTTGGGGTGTGTTTGTAGGTGATGCAATAACTCAAAACCATTCATATCAGGTAAGTGCAAATCAAGAATAAGTACTTCCACCGGCAAATTTGGCTGTGATGGCTTCATCGGTTCCTTGAAAAACTGGGCACCATTGCTCTTATACCCGGTCGGTACTGCAAATAGAGCATCCAGACATTCCCTGGCATGTTCATAGAGTATGACTTCATGGCCAGCGAGATTCAGCATAGTAACACAGAGTTTTGCTATGCGGGAATTATCCTCAAGCAAGCCTATACAAGCCATAAAAGTATACTACTCTTTCTAATTGCAATTTTTAACGTTATTTTCTGAATTGTAAGGTTTAGTTATATATCCTGTCAAGGCCACAATTCTGACAAACACTCATCTCTCGACGCAGAGACACAATTGCTGTACAATCTGTAGCATACAGAAATAAGAATTTATTACCTGAACATTGAGATCGCGAATGAGTGAAAACCATAGTTTCAAGCAATACCCTATAAGCACAGTACGCTTCGGAATAGGAAAAGAGTTACAGCTTTATACCGACGAGTTGGTGGTTACTGGATCGGAAGAAGATAAAGAATTACGCATCCAGCTCCAGGCCATCAAACGATTGACTTTGATTCCAGGCGATCCAAACCCTTCCAAACTGATCTTGATGGCAGATTTGGACGACGACACTACTATCATTCTTGCTGAGGGCATGTCCAACGCACGTGACTTTCGAACGATGCTACCTCATATCATTGAACTCAATCCCGACATACAACTTGACCCTCCCGATATGCAAGAACAATTACGCCAAGCCTTGAACACACGCCGCGCCTGGACGCTTACTTGCTATGGTACTTTCATTTTGATCTGTGTCATGCTTTATGTACTCTATCTCGTTATAGCTTTTATTGGATCGCACCATTAGCAGTTATCATAAGAAAGGTTCTCAATGCCTTCATCAAATGAGATTATTCCTGTCCTCAATATGAGTGCCGATGAGCGTGTACGTGTATTTCGACGTACATTTCATGGCCTGAAAGAATTCGAAGGAATGGAAGTTGACGCTTATATTGTGATTACAGATCGCCATGTCGTTGTTCTCGACACGTTGCTGTGTCCAGAAGACGTCTCAGCCATGATGAAATCAGTCAACGGCGAACTCCGCGGACGATCCTTGCTATGTATCGATAGCCATGCAGACTGGGACCATGCCTGGGGTAATTGCTACTTCACTGGAGAAAATGTTGCTCCAATTATTGCGCATGAGCATTGTTTAACACGACTGCAATCAGCAGAGGCACACCTCGAGTTGCTAGACTTTCAACAGCGCAGCTCAACTTTTAAGAACGTTTTCCTGTTGCCGCCTACAATTATCTTCAAGCAGAGCTTTACCATTCACGACAGCAATTTGACCATCGAAGTAATGCATGCCCCTGGGCACCATTTTGACCAGATCGTGGCATGGATGCCCGAACTACGACTGCTGCTAGCATTTGATGCAGTTGAAAAACCGTTGCCTATTATCGAAGGAGTCGATTGCGTTCCGCATATGTTTACCACCCTGGAACATCTCATTGCATTGCAACCACTCCGCGTTCTCTGCTCACATGGTAAGACCACCAGTCCAGACACGGTAAAACAAAATCTCGCATATATACGCGAGATCGAAAGACGTTGTAAATCTGTGCTACAAAAACGGCAACCAGGAGCAATGAAGCTTGTTCATGTCTCCGAACTCATCGACTATTCATTTGATGAAGTTGTTGGCGTAACAATGGGGACTGTTGATCGGACCTTTTATACATGGGCACACGAAAACAACTGTCAGAACATCCTGAAATGGTTGATGAATAAGCATTAGATTTCCTCCTCTTGGCCGTCTGCACTATCACCTCCTGTTATTTTTTCAGGCTTCTGAGTATCCGGTGTCCTGCCGTTTGTTTGTGTCTTGTCCTGGACATTTGTTTGAGAGAAATCGAGAGATGAAGGTAGTTTTGTTTCGACTATCCTCTCAGGTTTGAGTATCTGTTGTGAACGCTTTCGCCCTCGTGAGCTAAATCGATAGAGTGCGAAAAAGAAAGCTAGAATCAACAATATGGGAAAAATCTGAGATGGATCAAATGCACTACTATTCCCTGGGAAAAGATAGATACCATTACTGGCAGCATAGAGTTGGTTATAGCCGTTGGCGCCAATGGCAAGTGCCTGTACAACTTGATCTCTCGGCAAACCACTAGCAATACCTCCCCAGTTTTGTCCATTATCATCGCTGCGCAACACACCTATCCCGGTACCTGCATACACCGTTGTCACTGTATGGTAGTCAATTAATATTGCATTGACACTTGTCCCAGAGAGCGATACTTGACTTGGTGACCATTGTGCTCCATCATCCTGTGAACGGAAAAAGCCACGATTTGTGCCGGCAAATACCAGTCCCTTATCGCCACCACTGATAGCAGCAGGAAGTATAGTATTCACAACTATGCTCGAGGGCAGACCATTATTCAAAACCTGCCATAGCATACCAGCATTGCTGGAACGATAAATACCCAGGTTCGTAGCCGCCCACAGTTGATGTTGGTCAGAATCAAAAGCTAAACTATTAATAATAATTCCCGAAGGTAAACCTCTATTTGCGGCAGTCCAGGAAGAGCCTTCGTTTGTGCTCATATATACCCCGTGATGCTCGGTTGCTGCATAGATAATTTGCGGAGCTTTCAAATCAAACGCCAAAGCGGTATAGCTATCTGCAGGCAGTTCACTTATCTCTATCCAATGTTTTGCTGCATCAGCACTAACAAAAACACCTTTATCTGTTGCAGCATAAAGTTTTTTTCCCGGATCATCGAAAACAAGCGCAAAGATAGTAATTGGCAAAGTGAATCCAGTACTTTGCTGACTCCAGTTTATTCCCGCATTCGTGCTCAAAAAAACTCCATCCTGAGCATCACCAGCGTAAATAATCTGTGGATTATTTGGATCAACAACGAGCGTGCGAATATGCTGGTGTTGTAATCCACCTGATTGCCATTTACCCCCTGCGAAGATGCCAGCAGTAGGTGCACATGATGTAAGACATACCACTAGAAGAAGTAACATAATAGCAATGCGGAATAAACGACCGCTAGCACCACACTCATTCATAGGAATAACCTTCTGCATTACCACACTCTACTGCAACAATTTAATCTCTTCACCAACACCCCGTTCTCGAGCTAATGTATAAACATGGGCCGCCGTTGCAACATCTTCAAGCGCGATACCCACTCCTTTGTACAGCGTAATATCACTCGCTAACTCACGCTTTGGCCCACGACCTGCAACCACATCCGCCAGGTCAGACACTTTACCCCAATCAAATACCCTCTCGTTAGCTGGAATTACAAAATCACCTGCTTCTGCACGCGCCTGTTCTTGCGAATCGGTTACAATTACTCTACTACGTTGCAATGTCGCCAGGTCGAGTTCTCGTCTATTCGCCCAGTTAGAACCAATAGCATTGATATGACTTCCACTCTTCAACCAGTCACCTGGTAGCACAGGTTCAGGCGACGTTGTAGCTGTAATCACAATATCTGCATCCTCTATCGCTTGCCTTGCGCTTGGCGCAGGTCTCACTTCGATAGAAAGTCTATGCATTAATTCATTACAGAAATTCTCACATTCAGGCAGACGACGGCTATAGACATAAACAGCTCTCACCTGTCGTACAGCACACACCCCTAATACTTGTGTATATGCCTGTTTACCCGCCCCGATGAGACCCACCACTGATGCATTTGGACGTGCAAGGTACTTTGTGGCAAGCCCGCTTGTCGCACCCGTACGCATACGGCCAAGGAAATCAGCCTCTATTAGCGAGAGCAAGCGCCCATCCAGCGTGCTAAACAGCATCACTACATGTCGCATTCCTGATCGAAAGGCCGTGTACGTTTTGAAACCCACTACACCTAGCGATGGCACTGCTGCTGCCAGTAAATGCATCACACCGTTATCCTGCACAATACGAGTTCGAGAGCGATTTACCGCGTTTCCTAGTGCCCATGCACCAAAGGCCTGTTCCAGTACCATAATGTTGCCATGCATCTCTAAAAGAGAAAGTACATCACCTTCACGCAGTAATAGAGCCATTTTTATGCTTCTCCACTTTAAACTTCCCGACGTATTACTCTTCTGAAATACACGACTGTTTCGTGTATCTCATAGCCCTTCGGCAATTTCGAAGGCCTGTCATCCTGTGTTGAGAAAATTTCTCGCATTGCATCAATTGTCGGCGCAGAAAGATAATTTGAGGCCGAACGTGGCAGACGTGCTATACGAGCTATTAGACGCCGGCGTAGCAACTCTATACCCACTCCAAGAGCAAGAGCGCCTACACCAGCCGCCAGGCGCGGCAATTGCGAATTTTGTAATAGTGTCGGAAGACTGGTTTGAGTTGGCACAAGGCTTTTTGAGGGCAATGTCAGATCAGTTCCACAGCGAGGACAATAGATCTCATTTGCCATACATTCTGCGTGGCAGTTCGGACATAACATAGGATTCCTCCTCTAAATAGATAATCCTGTTTTTACTTCTCTATTTTACTGTTTTCTTCGCAGAGAATCTACACTTCTAGCAAGTAATCTTGCGGCTTCCTCTACCTCTTCCTCTGTCGACCATCTTCCGAGTGTCAACCGCATGGCGCCAAGCGCACGTTCTCTTGACAAACCCATCGCCATTAAGACAGGTGATGGATCAGTACTTCCTTCATGACACGCTGAGCCTGTAGAAGTAGCAATTTCCGGCGTGATAGCCAGAACTTCCTCGCCAATAACATCATCCACGCTGATATTTAGCGTATTTGGCAAACGCTCAGTTATATGTCCATTCAGGTGTACGCGGCCAGGTATATAATGCTCTAGCAGCCTCTGAAGCTTGTCACGCAAGTATTGTAGGCGTACCTGGCTTTCTGAAAGTTGCTCCTGAGCTAACAAACAGGCTGTGCCCAGCGTTACTATATTTGCAACACTCTCCGTTCCTGCTCTGCGACCCGACTCTTGACCACCACCATAAATTACCGGCTCAAGTTGTAAACCATGCCTGGTATAAAGCGCTCCAATTCCTTTGGGTGCATAAAGCTTGTGCCCGGCAACTGTCAATAAATCAACGCCCAACTCTTCAACTCGAACAGGAATTTTGCCCACAGACTGAGAAGCATCAGTATGTAACAATACTCCGTGCTTTCGAGCAACCTTCGCTATCTCTGCGATAGGTTGCAGTGTTCCAGTCTCATTGTTCGCATGCATAATCGTAATAAGTACAGTCTTATCGTCAATTGCTGCTTCTACTGCCTCAGGACTGACGCGCCCCTCTTTATCGACGGGTAGATACGTCACGCGAAACCCATGCAGCCTCTCAAGAGCGCGACATGTATTGAGCACACCAGGATGTTCCGTAACCTGTGTGATAATATGGTTACCTTTATACTGATAAGCAAGAGCTATACCGCGTATTGCCAGGTTATCGCTTTCTGAACCTCCTCCAGTAAAAGTAATTTCTGCAGGAGTACAACCAAGTAACCGCGCGACCTGTGCTCTCGCTGTATCAACGGCCTGGTGTGCTACATGCCCATAACTGTGCGAACTCGAAGGATTCCCAAAGTGTGCTGAGAGATACAGAAGCATAGCCTCGACTACTACTGGATCGACAGGAGTAGTCGCATTGTAATCAAGGTAAATAGGACCATGCTCAAGACCAGGATGGATACTCAAATCTCACTCTCCTTTATTCAATCATTATCCGACAGACATGTCTTTCAGATATGTCTGTAAATTATCCCATAAATCCCTAATATCCGTCTCCGTGGTACGTAAATTCCCTATAGCGACACGCATAGTAAATATACCATTCAACTTTGTATGCGAAAGAAAGAACCGGCCTCGTGCATTAATACGGTTAATAATGTCTTTGTTCAACGCTTCCAACTTTGATTCATCCTCAATCTCTGATGGATGAGCACGGAAACAAACTGTACTGAACGGGGTTGGAGCCAGACGCTCAAAAGCCTGCGCTTCATCAACCCATCCAGCAAAAAGTTGAGCCAGGCGAATATGCTCTCGAATCCTCGCAGCCAACCCTTCTTGCCCAAAATAACGCATAACCATCCAGAACTTCAGCGAACGGAATCGACGTCCAAGTGAAGTACCATAGTCCATTAGATTTGGCGCCTCTTCACCTGTACTTTCAGTGTTGCATAAATATTCTGGAACAAGGCTAAATGCCGCTTTCACTACATCCGGTTTACGTGTATAGAAGACACTGCAATCGATCGGCGTAAATAGCCACTTGTGCGGATTGACGATTATCGTATCAGCCCGCTCGCAGCCGGCCATCGTCCAACGCATTGCAGGCTCAACTGCAGCAGAACCACCATATGCTCCATCAACATGTAACCACAAACTGTAACGTTCACATATATCAGCGATTTGTGGAACAGGGTCTACACTCGTGGTAGAAGTTGTGCCAACTGTGGCAACTACTGCAAAAGGCAGCCAGCCTGCCGTGATATCCTCTCGAATAGCTTGCTCCAGTTGCTCGACATCCATACGAAATTCGCTATCAACCCCAATCTTACGCAATCCCTCCTGACCTACACCGAGCACAATACCCGCCTTATCTACCGAGGAATGAGCCTCCTGCGAGGCATAATAGCGTAGACGAGGAACGTCAGTCCTGCCAGCAATCCCTTGTTGGCGAATATGCAAGGGCAGAGCTTCACGCGCCGCCACCAGGGCATACAACACCCCTGAAGATGCCGTATCGTTGATAACACCAAACAGGGGATGCGGCAAACCAAGCATCTGGCGGAGCCAATCGAGCGTCACCTGCTCCAGTTCCGTAGCTGCGGGAGATGTACGCCACAGCATAGCATTCACGTTAAGCGCCCCTGAAAGCATCTCACCCAGTATACCAGGACCCGAGCCGGTAATACCAAAATATGCTAGAAAACCAGGTGAGTTCCAATGAGTAATCCCAGGCATTATTATTCGTTCAAAATCAGCAAGAATCGTCTCCATTGGTACTGGCTGTACTGGCGGCTTATCAGGTAAAGCCTGGCGAATATCACCAGGTGCAGTTTGCGCCAGCACAGGATACTCACCAACGTGCGTTAAATAATCTGCAATCCAATCAACTACTTGATGCCCATACAGGCGAAATGATGCGGGATCCATGTCGCCTGTTGCAGTTGGTTGTTGAGCAGGGTCAAGATATTTCCGTTCTTCCATAGAAATGAGCTTCTCCTATAATCCAAAGTCTTTTCTCCTGATCAAGGATATCTCTTTGAAAGAGAAGCTGCAAGACGTTCGAACATTCTACAAAAAAACAAGACAGATAAACTTATCGGACAAAAAAATAAGGACGACTAATATAGCCGTCCTTAGAAATTTCAATCCTACCCTGAGAACTTAGAAGCAAGCTCGCGTGGGGTTGGCTCAACCAGTATACTGCCATCGGGGAAAACAATTGTTGGCACGCTTCGGTAACCACGATTTACACGCTTCACATACTCGGCTGCTCTATGATCCTCTTCGATATTAATGGATTCATATGCTATGCCATGAGCGTCAAACCACCGTTTCGCTATGCGGCAATCACCACACCACGTTGTAACATACATCTTTATTGTTTGTTCGTTTGCTGAAGCATTAGCAGAGAATTGCTGCACAAAATACTCCTCGTAGTAATCCAAATCTATCTAGAACAACATATCTCTACTACGAAAAATTCCCCGCTGGCTTGTTGATACGCTCCAACAGCACATCAAAGAACTTTTTCCCTCCAGTAGCCACCAACCCCGGATTGCGTGCCAGAACGCCCATTATCAGGCCCACGCTAAAATCACCGCGCAATGCCTGTGCAACCTGTGCAGGAGTCAGTCGCTTCATCAGGTCAAGCGCATTGTCCCATTGGTCATCGCTATAATTGGCAATGCGCTTATTAATCATATACGAAATGTCCATATCGCGACCGAA
>JBKPBA010000041.1:0-7624 GCA_046726675.1 Chloroflexota bacterium | reverse complement strand
CCAGTAGACCATGAAGAGTCTGAAACGGGTAGGCTGTACTATACTACGGATGATGCCAATCAATCCGAACACCACGCCGATCTGCTCGTATAGAGGAATCAGCATCAGATAGTAGTACCAGGGCTGGTTGCCGCGCGCGACCTGTTGCTGTTGCAGCCAGTAATACAGACCTTCCCAGATGCCATCGCCAATTCCCCCACGAATATTGGTCAACATGACAGTAAAAAGGAGCAAGAAAATCACCCACGCGCACAGGAGTGCGAAAAACCAGTGCGTCCAGGGCATAGTCAAGATAGTATCAAGTAGAGGTTGCCGCTCAGAATCAACGTGTTTAGCAAGTCCTCTGCGTTTAGCAACAGGTACCTTGCCTTTCATTTCGCGATAAAGAAGGAAGAGGACAAATGCACCTAGCAGGATACCGATCATTGGCACAATAGCTACAGTTGTGTCCTTCAACCTTTGTACAAAATCATTAGCAATATTAACATTGTTGGGATCAGTAACGTAAATCGAGATAGATTTAATCCATGCGAATAAAAACTTCGCCGCTATCCCTGCAATCACGATGTAAACCAGCACGATAACAGGCGCAAAAGACTTCGGCAACCATGCTACAACCGGTGACTCCTGATTGAAACGCAAACGCAATGGCACTTTCAAGCCGAGTTCCCACGCAATCAACGCTCCTAGAAAACTTCCAAAGACTAATACTGTCAAAAAAGTCGCTTCTTTAGTCGCATAGGAAAATGCAAACCCTGCAGCAGCTATCACCAGCCAGCGCATCTTACGAGTATGAACATAGCGGGCAATACTAACAACCATCAGTAGTGTAAAGAAAGCCATGTAGATATCTTCACGCGCAAAGCGAGAAAAATAGACCATGCTCGGTGAAACCGCTAGCAGGAAACATGCCAACCACGCACCGACTTTGCCCAGATAGTCACGCAAGAAAAACGGTAATGCCACTATCGCTGTACCCAACGTAGCAGCCAGAATACGCACTGTCGTCGTATTTACACCATTATCAGGAGCACCCAACAATTGTGAAATCTTGTAGACAAGCGCGATGAAATGGAATTGAAATGGGCCATGGAGAAGAGGAGTATAGATATAGCAGCTATAACCCTGAGGCGGCGGATTAATACACCATGTCCAATGCGCCATGTTATTCAGTAACTGCAAGGAATAGTATGCATGCAAGCTTTCATCGTGATGCAGAGGCTTATCTCCCAAGCCCCAGAAACGCAAAACTGCTCCAAGCAAAATCACGCCCCAGAATGGAATCCAGGTAAGTAGTTGTTCACGCGTAGGTGGAGAAAATCTTCGGCGCTGCGGTGGCTCGACCTCTTCTTTCTCCTCATAGATGACAAGGTCAGAATCAACTACATCCCCTTCGACGACGATTTCTTCCCCTATTGTTGAGGATCTATCACTTGGAGATGTGCCTAAACGCACAAGTTCATGATTGTTCGATGCTGGATCTACGGCTGCTGCATCTTCAATTGGCTCAGTTTCAAAACTCTTCAAAGGAACACTCCTCTTAAACTCGCACTCTCCTGCGCTGGCAGAAGGCATTATTTCCTGAATATTATACCCTATTAACTCTCCGGAACCCGGTATATTGTCACACCATTGGCAGAATAAACTGTCTGCATGAATCCACTAAAGCGGTTGAGATTTGCCTGCGGATAAGTTGTCTTTTCTAAGGAACCCACGTAGAGATAGTGAGCATTGTATCGATTCATCAATGAAAGAACCATAGTAGGATTCGTATTTGTATAGATTGCATTAATATCAGCGCCCCGGCGATAGAAATCAGCGGCATTATAAGGATTGTTGAGCCAGTTTACTCTCCATTGATACTCATGTCCAGCCCAGCCCATCAGCGTAGGCAAACCGGTAAAAGCAGAGATTCGCCCATAGTCACTATAGTCTCCTCCCTGTAGATTAAATGCTTCCACAATCACAGGGCTACCCTGGACATGACTATTGAGCCACCTGATGGCAGCATAATCACCGGGATCGTACGATTGCAAATAGTTTAACCCATCAAGGCTATTTGCTCGCTGTATAAAGTGATTTGTGCGTTGATAGCTTCCTACAATTGGATAAACCATCCCTGCAAGCAAAAAAACTAGTAGCGCTGCTGACCAAAGTGCCTGACCTGCACGTCCTACCCAGCGTTGCCAACCATTTACAGTTACGACTGAATGGAAACCTTCGTAAATAAAGTAAATCGCTGCGCCGCACGTGATTGAAAGCAACGCCCAGGCTTGGAAGTAGAACTTAAAGACGGTGTTCATACGTGGATAGTTACCGGCAAAGACATCTTTCAAAAAGATAATTTCAGTCATAGCGACAAGACCAAAAGCCAACGCTCCCAAGAGCATAGTGAATGTTCTAGGACGATCATGCAGGTGGTAGAGAGCTAAAGCCGCGCCCAATGCGGCGATAGTGAAAGCTACTGTAAATGTCAGACCGTTCTTCATAATCGCAAACGCAAGTAGAGCGACTCCCAAAATCACTACAACACATATCACTCTCAAGTCCAACCAATCAGGGAGAGCAAAACGCCCACGGGTTGGAGGTCGATTATCAGGAGGCTGGTTTTCCGTGCCAGTCAAAGGTACCTTAACTACATCGAGCGAGATAGTTTTTTCTTCCCTGGGTTGATCAGCTGAAGATAGCGAATCCAAAAGTGGCGCCCCTATCATATTTCGCGAAACCGTTCCCCCCTCCAATTGATATATTGGAGTAGCTACGTGCGAACCGCTCGCAGTTGTCAATATGCTGCTACCAAGACTAACCTGCATGTCTTCTTGACCCACCTGTACCAGATTCAGCTGAATCGATTTGGATGAGTCAACAGCGAGTGATTGTTTACCAGAAAAGGCCCTTACGACAAGCCGTGGCCGTACAAGATTCAAAACAAGCAACGAGACATAGATAAATACAAATAATCCGTAAATTAACACTTCGTCTCTAAAAGCAGAGCGGTCGGCTGCGCTTACGATCCCAATGCCTTGCGACGGTGACACAAAACTTAGATAGAAAGGTGCATACATAAAGAATGACAATGCTGTAAGCGCCGCAACAACTGTGAACACGTCCAAAACTAGATCGATTCGAAAACGCGATTGGTAGGCCATCCATTGCTGCAAGCCAATGCAGATACTGGTTAATGCCAGGTAGGTAGGGAAATCCCAGCCATTCATGGTGAAGAGACCCCCAAGGATCAGCGCGGTAACTCCCAGATTGAAAGGAAGACGCCAACCACTACCAAAAACACGCAAACCTCTTCCCTTGCCATCCCCACCATACTCGAGAAAGAGATTAAACGCGAGAGCTATCGCTACAATCGTAAAGGCAAGCGCTAATACATGTGCGTGAAAGCAAGAGAGTAGGAAGCTGAAAGCAGGGAACTCATTAATAGTCTTATCGATGATGCGGGTGGTGTTAAACCAATACAGCGGCGGCAAATCATCATGTGTCTTCCACCACTGCTGGGTCGAGGCAAGATTACCCAGCACCTCGCCCATGAGAATGGTGAGTATTCCAAATGGAATTGCGCCGCTAAGTGATGGAAGTACCGTATCTGCCTGGTCAGAATCACCATCATGATGTTGGGTGTTGTCAGTGGCTTGTCGTCGCTTCAAGAATATAGACCACAAGCGTCTCTTGGATGTACCGGAGACTGTAACCGTTTTTCTTCGCTTGTAGCGTGCCCAGGACACGATATTACTTGTGACTCCAAACAAATTCACCGCGGTCAAGCCAAAAAAGATACAGATTCCGGTGTTAAAGGCAATAGAGGGAGACTGTCCAAGCAACTTTGCCAGCATTGCAATGGCAAAGTGTGCATAATAATAGTAGTTGATCGAATATCCAGAGAGCCACATATCATTGGGAGGGAAATGTGGGCTGCGTATTATTGCGGCCAGGAAGCCCTCATCCATAAACATTTCAAAGTTTTGTATATTCGGCCCATAGGATCGAATCCAACCCAACAAAAAAACCATGCCCAGGAAGATCGCTTCACATACTACAATGTAGAAGAGATGAGCACGTACAAGCGCCACAAGAGCTCGTCGAACTCGTACAAAACCAAAGATGCTGCAGGCAAATAAAATGAAGAGTACCACAGCAATAAATAATTGGCTGAAAGGCAATACTTGCACATACATCAATGGCAACCAGACGCAAAAGGCCAGTAGAGCTAATCCAATAGCCTTACTAAAAGCCCAGCCACGGTCCGGTAGATTATGAAATACAGTTATCGTGAGCGGAAGGCACAAAAGACCCAGCACTTCGACCAGTGCCCACATTTGAAGCAGTTCGACCATGATTACTCTCTAAACAAATTCTCAGTCAAGATCAGTTTTTGCCCATTCTGAATCGGCGCTTCACAAGAGCTATATATCCTTACATTAAAACACGTGCTCTACAATGCAATTTTACGGATAGTCTCGAGGTTTGTCTCAGTATATAGTAAGACGTACGAATTATCTCATATGTTCCTTTTTTGCGCTATAGGTCACTATAGTACTTCATATGCATAAACCTACGAGCAACAACATATAGGTAAAACGAGCCCTGCTATCAAATTTAATAGTTCTGGCAACAATTTTATTATGCACCACTCCTGAACTAGTGAGAGCTTCTAATATAAGTGTATCATCTTCCTCCAGAGAGACTAGCACAAGGCGTTGGCAATTGTACACCTTGTAGCAGTTTATGAAAAAGTTGGTCCGATGTATAGGGATAAGGATTGTCACGCACAAAGATACGCGACCTCGGGTGGTCAAAGACGGAATAGCTCTCATCGGCACCGCTATCGTTGAGAGTGATACCAAGCAGGTTAGGGTGATTCTCAAACTGCGCTGCCAGGTGAAAACCTAATTGCCCGCTGAAAAGTAGTTGATAGTAGTGAATAGTTAGTGGATAACGACACGGCAGGCGCGGAATAGATTTATCCAGGCGATCACTGGCCATAGTTATAGCATCTACGGTAGGCAATATTTTCGCCAACTGCTGCGCTTTTGCTACTGTATCGTCTCCATACAGGTCCAATCCTTGCTGTGGCTGACCATTGGCATCAACATAAGAAGCTTGATGGTATATAGAAGCATCATGATTATCGATAGAGACCGGTAAAGCGTCATCCCACTGTTCGTAGGTCAAGACGCTACCAGATTTCAAATGATCGAAAATCCAGCGCGATGCCTGAATGCGCGTATTCGGCTGACTATATACATTCAACAATGCCAACCCCTGGAACATCGTCCCAAGAAGCACAATTACTATTGCAGCATAAGGCAGAATTTTTATAAGCGACAGAACTGTTGCAGATCTGGCGCCATGTGAATTCGCTCCTTCCGTCCCCTCACGGCTGTATCTCAAAAACGCTATTAATACACTTGCTGCCATCAGTGTTAAAAACGGGTAGAGAGGAAGCATATAGCGCATAAATTTAACATAGAAGCTCCCGTTAATCGCGCCATAAACCACTACCCAGGACAGCACCACAAGCCATAGACCAGCATTGCGCTTCCATATTCGCCAACAGAGCCAGAGGAAACCAGCTACTACCGCAAGTCCAAGCGTCAAACCCATACCCCATAAGAGCATATTCTGTGCCTGATACAGAAATGGCGTTGTTCCTGCAAATTGCCGCACATATGGTAAATCAAGCGTTCCGCGCGCAAGGCTACCCTGATCTGAAACCTGTTGGATAAACTCCTTCATGTCCAAAAGCGCATAGGGCATGGCTATAAGAAAATTTGCGAAAGTAGCACAAAATGTGTAGATCAAAGGCTTAACAATTGAGAAAATACCTTGCCTGTACCAGCGTATAGCAAGCGCAACAATCAGCGGTACAACCAATGGAGCAGCGCTGAATTTTGTAGCGAGCGCCAGACCATAGCCAAGCCCAGCTATCAAAGACCAGAGCACAGGTTTATCAGTATCAACTAATGCCACGCAAGCGAGGACTGTCAAGGTGACGAAGAAGAGAAGCATTGTATCTACAGTATAAAAGTGTGAAAGCTGTACTTGTAACGGCGTGAATGCAACTAGGGCAGCAGCCAGCAGGGCAACAGACCAGGCATATTTTCGTCCTGGGGTGCGATCATTCGTCAGCAATAACCCCAACCAGCCTGTCAGGAGGATAGTGCCGGTATCAAAAAGAGCATTAATAAAGCGCCCTGTCAATGTAAGATTGGCAAAACTGGCCAAAGTAGGTGAAATATGTGAGAGCAAATTGCCTGCCGTTGCCAATAAATAAAGCGGAAAAGAGCCATAAGCAAAGAAGTGCGGATTAAGTGGTGAAGCAGTGGGATCAAGGAATTGCGCCAGGCTCTTAGGCCATGATAACTGAACAACATGAAAGAGGATCTCTCTCTCGTCTGGATGGAAGTTATTACCCAGAGCATAACCCGCTCCATACAAACGAAGCAAAAGCTGAGAGCGTGCCTGAATCTGATCCCAATCAAGGTCATATAAACGTAATGCCAGCCCGAGAAATGCTATACCAAACAAAGCCAGTGGGCGCCAGCGTATCACTATCTTCAACTTGAATGGTCTCTTCCTCCCACCCAGCAAAGGAGGGACATACACTGCTTATCCAGTGTCCAACCTGAATAACTCCGCATTAGTATAGTCAGTATGTTAGGATGGGTCAAGAGAAAGGGTGCTTTTTACAGAAAAATCACATTTTGTTCCTGTTCGTACGGATTCATTTGCAACTACCGGGTTCCGAACAAATACCCTGCAATTCTTTGCCAGGCACTACAAACCCTCCCCCAAAAGTTCTGCCATCGAGAGGTTAGAACCATATTGATATCATCTCCATTCGAAGTGAACATCGGGTGCCAGAAATCTTCTTCAGACTGCCAGTAACGAGGTACTACAGGGAGCGGAGCAACCTGCACATCTTCCTGCTTAGCAAACTCAGGTTGTGGTACTAATCCCGCAAACCGCTGCTGATGAAGCATAACCGTACGGCTAGAAGCTGCTTCATGTCGATAAGGGGCTGGCGCACCAGACGAATGACTGGCTGGAGTATTATAGGGCACACCCTCTCTAACAGCCTGGCAGGCCTCTTCAAATTCCAGGGTAAAGTCTAGCATGGTTTTAAATCGAAGGTCTGGCGATTTTTGGAGCGCAGTCAATACAACCCATTCGACTGCAATCGGTATCTCCTGCACCAGGGCACGCATCGAAGGAGGCGAAAGATGCCTGCGCTTCCAGGCTAATTCCCTGGTATTGCCGTAAAACGGCCAATAACCCGTGAGCCATTCAAACACAATCGTCGCATAAGCATATTGGTCGCTTGCTAGACACGGCTCACCGTCCTCCTGTTCTGGTGCCATATAGATTCTGGTCCCTCCGAATTCCATCTTCATCCAGGGATAATATCTTCCATGATCATGCACGACAAGTCCAAAATCACCGAGCAAAACTGAGCTTCCCGTCTTCAGGAACATATTCTGCGGTTTTATATCACGGTGAATCAATCCCTGCGTGTGAATGTAATGAATTGCTCTCCCCATCTGGATTGTATAAGCTTTGACAGTTGCAAGAGGAAGTAATTCTCCAGGGTCATGTCGATCAGCCAGTGAGCCAT
>JBKPBA010000040.1:0-4068 GCA_046726675.1 Chloroflexota bacterium | reverse complement strand
TTCAAGTGCTGGAAGGCATTGCAGCAATCCGACATCGTCCTGGAATGTATATAGGATCTACATCTGCCTCTGGCCTACTCCATTTGCTTTGGGAAGCACTTGATAACGCTGTTGATGAGGCCGTGGCTGGTTATGGCAATCATATATGGGTGGGTCTCGAACGCGATGGCTGGATGACTGTGCGTGATGAGGCGCGCGGTATGCCGTTCGATCCCATGTTGTACCAGGGTGATTATTCACCAGCAGCTACGGTTATTTTAACGGTTCCCCATTCTGGTGGCAAATTTGAAGAAGGAGTCTATAAAACCGCGGGTGGGCTACACGGTGTTGGGGCGACAGTGATAAATGCATTGTCCGAAAAGTTGGAATTGACGATCTGGAAGGATGGCAAGCAGTTCACCCAGGTGTTCAGTCGCGGCGCTGCTATGCCTCATCAAATAAAAGCCTGTGATCCCAAATTACATGGTACGCAATTGCGCTGGCTATACGATCGGACTATCTTTGATGAAGATGCCTATTACTCTTTAGAAGCAATTGAAAGTCGCCTGAAAGCTGCCGCATACCTCAACCGTGGAGTATCGTTTCACCTGGAAGCCTGGGATGATGCGATCGAAGATCAGATTAAACGTACGTATTACTCGCGTGATGGATTGCCCGATTATGTGCGCGATCTAGCCACGAGTACAAGTGCGCCGTTATTTAAGCATGTCATCGGAATTGCAAAAGAGAAAGATGGTGTGCAAGTTGAGGTCGCACTACAACCAACAACGGGCTACAAGATTATTATGTATAGCTACGCAAATGCTGTTAGAACGCGCGATGGTGGTGTACATGAAACCGGTTTCAAGGCGGCGCTTACCAAGGTTGTGAATGATTACGCTTTGAAGTGGGGTATTATCAAAAGCCGTGAGAAAGACGGTTTCAAGCCAGAGGTTATCCAGCAAGGGATCAATGTTGTTATCTCGGTAAAGTTGACCAATCCACAGTTCCAGGGACAAACCAAGGACCGCCTGAATAATGCTCCGGTAGAGGGTATCGTACGTTCGATAGTTGATGAGGGTCTGAAGGAATGGTTTGAACGGAATACGAGCGCCGGAAAAGATTGGCTCAAGAAAATCTTGCAGATGCAAAAGGCCAGAAATGAGGCTCTGCTTGTAGAGGAATTGGCTCGGGCAGGCAACAAAAAGAACGGTGAGCTGATTGATACCACGCTCTCAAAAAAGTTTTTACGCTGCAATAATACTGATCCGGCTCGTGCTGAATTGTTCATAGTAGAAGGTGACTCTGCTGGAGGGAGTGCTGGCCAGGGACGTTTCTCGGATTTTCAAGCTGTCCTCAAGCTCAAAGGGAAACCGCTGAATGTAGCAAGGGCTGACTTGAAGCGAATCGTTGAAAACGAGGAGATACGGACGATCATCAATGTTTTGGGGACGGGAACCCGCGATTCATTTGATATCGCTCGCCTGAAGTTTCATCGAGTTATTATTGCCACCGATGCTGATGTGGACGGACTGCATATCCAATGCCTTTTGTTGACACTTTTTCACCAGGAATTTAGTGACCTGATCGAACATGGGCATGTGTTTATTGCGTGCCCGCCATTGTATTCGGTCAAGTACAAGGGAAAAGTAATGTGGTTGTTGGATGACGAGGCACGTAACCAATTCATGAAGACGCACTCGGATGCCCAGGGGTTGGAGTTCAAACGATTCAAGGGCCTGGGTGAAATGAATCCCAAAGAATTGCGCGATACTATGTTTGATCCTGCCCGCCGCACGCTCAAGCGTGTAACGATGGAGGACGGTGTACTGGCGGCGAAGTTGGTTGCCGAGCTCATGGAGGATGAGAACGCGGAGGCTCGTCGAACTTTCCTGGCTGAGCATGCCCGTAAAATCAAGGAACTGGATGTGTAGGAAATGGCACGTATCACAGAAAACTCAACAGAAATAGGTATCATTCGCGAAGAAGATTTTTCAGTCGTGATGTCACAGGCATTTGCTACCTATGGTCTTTCGGTAGTGACAGACAGGGCGTTGCCTGATGCACGTGATGGCCTTAAACCTGTGCAACGGCGAATCCTGGCAGGTATGCGCGAGGCGCGTTTTCTCTCCAGCCGGCCAACAGTGAAAAGCGCCGAAGTGGTTGGTCTTATTCTTGGGAACTACCATCCTCATGGCGATACGTCTGTCTATGATGCTGCGGTACGCCTGGCACAGCCTTTTACGTTGCGTTATCCATTGATCGAGGGACAGGGCAACATAGGTAGTGAGGATGGCGATGCACCTGCGGCTTATCGCTATACCGAGATGAGGCTTTCACCATTAGCAGAAGCGCTGATGGCGGACATGGAACGTGAAACTGTTCCGCTGCACCCGTCATACAAACAGGATCCAAAAGTACTTGAGCCGGATTATTTACCAGGGCATATACCGCCAGTTGTTAATCCTTCGAGTGGCATTGCAGTGGGGCTTTCAACGAACATACCGCCCCATAATCTGACAGAAGTGTTGCGTGCATGTATTGCCCTGCTTGACCGTCCAAACATGAATGTTGAGCAATTGATGACCTACATTAAGGGTCCAGATTTTTGCCAGGGTGGGCGCATCATGGGTATCGAGGGCATCAAGGATTATCTGACGACAGGTAAAGGACGAATCGTCGTGCGAGCCGAGGTGCGCTTAGAGGAGACGCCACGCAGTCGTTTATTGATTGTAACGCAATTACCGCCGATTGGCCGGGATAAGGTGAAAGCTTCAATAGTTAAGACGATCAATGCGCGCAAGTTAGAAGGGTTGATGCCTGAACTGCGTGATGAAAGCGATACCGAAAAAGGTACGCGCATTGTGTTGGAGTTGCGTAAAGATGCAGAAGCGGCGCAAGTACTTTCGCAACTCTTCAATGAAACGGATTTACAGATCTCACTCTCCTTTCAGATGGTTTTTCTATTCGGAGAGTCAATGCAAGCTGCTCGACAACCAAAACAGGTGGGTATGGTTGAACTGCTCAACTATTGGAACGTACATCAGATTGATGTCTTAACACGGCGTTCCCAGTTTGACTTGCGTAAAGCACAGGAGCGCCTGCATATAGTGGAAGGGTTGATAGTTGGCGCTGCCAATGCCGACCGTGTCGTCAAAATCTTTCAGCAGGCACAGGATCGAGCCGAGGCACGTAAGAAGATAGAAGTTATGTATAAGCTCACACCCATTCAGTCAGATGTAATCGCTTCTATGAC
Organism: Chloroflexota bacterium; assembly: GCA_046726675.1. Taxonomy (GTDB): domain Bacteria; phylum Chloroflexota; class Ktedonobacteria; order Ktedonobacterales; family Ktedonobacteraceae; genus DATMNR01. The sequence continues at coordinate 833 of JBKPBA010000040.1, read as the reverse complement.
CCTGGCACAAGTGACACGCCTGGATGCCAGTAAGTATGCTAAAGAAAAAGATGAACTACTAGTCCGTATCGGTGAATTGGAACGGTTACTTGGGGATCGCAATGAGCTAATCACGCTGCTGAAAAAAGAGATGCAGCAGCTCATCAAGGAGTACGGTGACGATCGGCGTACGGTCATCGAAGTAGAAGGGCAGGCTAATGCAGCCGTTACTGAGGTTGCAAGTTTACACGAACGCGAGCCATTAGTGATTGCCTTTACACGTAATGGAACACTCAAGGCATTACCAGCAGATACCTTTACGCCTAAAGGTAAGAATGGGGATGCAATATATACCCCTGTACGCGGAGATGAACAACTGCGGCAGCTTGTAGCTGCTACCTCGCAAGATTATGTGTTATGTGTCTGCTCAACCGGTCGTGTTTTTCAGGTGGCAGCACATCGTATACCTCAAGGGACCCGTTCAGCGAAAGGTGAACCGGTACGTAAGTTGTTAGAACTCGCCCCTCACGAAGAGGTAGTGGCAGTATTACCTGTTGAGTCTTATGATGAGGATCGTTACCTCGTGACTTTTAGCAAGCTCGGTAAGGTGAAGAAGTCACCATTGAGCGATTATAAGACGGCTGATGTCGACGGTTTGCAGGACATGAAACTGGCTGATGGAGATGTTGTAGTAGCTGCGTTACCCTCTCGAGGGCAAGGTGAATACTTTGTGACTACGGACAATGCACAGACACTGCGGTTCAGCGACGAAGGGTTACGTGCCCAGGGGCGTGCTGGTCAGGGTGTGGCTGCTATAGCGCTGGGACCTGGTGCAAAGGTGGTAAGCGCTACCT
>JBKPBA010000039.1:0-4285 GCA_046726675.1 Chloroflexota bacterium | reverse complement strand
GAGGAGCCAGCCGAGACCACCCATCACCCCAGTCCATCCACTGGTCACCAGCAACAACAGGCATCCTCCGCATGCAAGCGGGAGTACTACCTGCGGGGCGGGAGTGCGAAACACTGGCGATGGCCCTCCTCGACGTCGGAGGATCACCAGAGCCATCAATGGGAACAGGAAGTGCAACACGTACAAAAAACCACCCACAGCTGCTACTAACATCACCGAACCAGTGAGGGCGATGAGAGTCAGCAAGATCCCGTTGAGCGCTACTGCTCCCCAGGGCACATCTGTCTTAGGGTGGACCCGGGCAACCACACCAGGGAGCAATCCATCACGTGCCATCGCAAAGGCAACTCGCGACGTGACAACGAGCACCGCGTTGCCTGTTGCGGCTGTCGTCAGAAGCGCAGTTACTGCTGTGAGCTGCCGACCTGTGGAACCGAGAAACTGGGTTGCTGCTGCTGCCAGGGGAGCGGGTGATCTTCCTAGTTCGTTCCACGGAAGCGTCCCAAGAGCCACGAATGTCACCAACAGATAGAGTCCCAGCACCACGAACAGCGTCAACAGAATCGCCCTGGGTAGGTTGCGCTCAGGAGAGGCGATCTCCTCTCCAGCAGCAGCCACCATATCAAAGCCGCCGAAGGCCAGAAAGGCCAACAGCGTCGCTATAGCAACACCTCCCACTCCATAGGGTAGGAATGGGTTGAACTGTTCAACGTGAACGTGCGGCAAACCTAATACGCTGAAAGCAAGTAGTGCAAGGATTGCTACTCCAATAACCAGGCTCTGTACCAAACCAGAGAGCCGGACTCCAACGAGGTTGATTCCAGTGCTGATCCCAATCAGAGCGAGCGCACCCGAGATAGGAGGTAAGCCCGTCAATGAATGGAGGTACCCCCCAAATCCGAGGGTCACATATCCACTGATAAAGATATACGCTCCCCAATACCCCCATCCCATCAGGAAGCCCCAGTGGGGGCCAAGTAGTGTCCGCGCGAAGGCGTATCCACCACCAGCCAGGGGATAGCGGCAGGCAAGTTCAGCATAGGGCAATGCGATTAACAAGGACACGCCAAAAGCGAGAAGGAAAGACAGGAGTGCTCCTGGCCCAGCCCGTCCTGCTGCGGCCCCAACTAACACGAAGATCCCGCCGCCAATCGTGCCACCAACACCCAGTGCGATCGCTTCACGCAGCGTAAGCACCCGGCGAAGTTGGTGCGACTCCTGTTCAGGAGGAACGCCTGCGCTCTTCTGTTTCACGTCTTGCATTCCTCCCGTCCCATCGATCAGCGCTTGCCCAGGTCGTTCTGTCTTGTCCGCGCACTTGTCCAAGGAGGAGAAAATTCCTAAAGTCGGCCGCTCTGCCAATGAAGTTGCCCGAGTGGGAGATCCCTGCATCTTCTACCAGCAATGTTTTGATTTGAAAGGCTGACACATGTTTCCGCAGTTTCCTGAGATCGGTGCCAAAGTGCAGGTCACCAAAAGCCTCGGGCGTCCAACGATGCTTGTGTGAATGTGCATCGATGATAACTACATAGCCATCGGGGTGCACCACGCGGCATAACTCAGCCAGGACGGTGCGAGGACTGACCACATGATGCAGGAGCATATGGCACATCGCGACATCGACGGAACCCCTTGCAAGGGGAAGTTGCTCGGCCATCCCTTCTCGAAAAGAGACATGTTGATACCCGGCCTGAGCCATCTTCTCTCCAGCGCGTGTGAGCATAGCAGGCGCGCAATCCACGCCGATCACATTTCCTACAAGCGGAGCCATCATGCCTGCAAGGTAGCCCGTGCCTGTTCCCACGTCGAGCACAGTCATGTCCTGGTGCCAGGGAAGAAGCCTGGTAAGCCGCTCCTGAAGTTCGACCTCGTAGGCACTCGCAACATAGGCGTCCCAGGTAGGTGCGATCTGCTCAAAATAGTCCCGTTCGTGCATTTCAATACGTCGCAACTGCTCCTCCGGCGAGGTAGTCACATTGAACCGAATCAAGGCGTCAAGATGCTCAAAAATCTCTTCGTCGGCGGGAAGCAGGTCCTTGAACCGCCGTCGCTGGTACTCTTTCTGGAGAAGCTTGCGTGCGCGCCATAACTCGGTAGAGAGCACCGGTTCCGCTGCTCCCGTACGTAGAGCGATCTCCTGGAGAGGCAACCGCTCGATTTCACGCCAGAAGAGCAGGCGTTGGTACTTCTCAGGCAAGGCGCGAAAGGTCTCCACGATAACTTGTACTATTTCATTGTGTTCGAGCAATGTCTTGAAGGTCGTGGCATCGCTGGCGAGCATAGCAATCTCATGGGAATCCAAAGGAAGATTCACCGCTCGTGACACTTGTTGATGACGGTAGGTATCGATCAACAGGTTCTTGGCAACACGCATTAACCATCGCTGGGGATGTTGAAGCTGTGTACCTGATGCAAGCGCAATGAGAAGACGTACAAACACTTCATGACAAAGATCCCAGGCAGTTTCTCGATCAGCAAGATGCTCCACAAAGAAGCGCACGATATCCTTGTGATACACAGTATACAGTTCTTCGACAGCATCAGTGAGCGTATCCATTATCTAGTTCACCTCCTTCATTTCTACGTAATATTAGACGATTCTCTTTTGGGTATCTCAACATCAAATCGCCAGCTTGCTTTTCGCCAGAAACCCACTGCCGCCTAAAAGCGATGAGCGAGCGCACGTTGTAGCAACCTTTATAAAGGACGGCCGGTTGGTGAGCATTCCGGCTCAGTATAAGAAACGGCGCTATGTGATGGAAGAATTGGCACGCTCATTTGAATGGGGTCGCCTTTATGATGAAAAAGAGGTCAATGCCATTCTTAAGACGTTTCATGATGACGTCGCCAGCTTGCGCCGTGAGTTCATCGATCAACGGATTATGATGCGGGAAAATGGGCGCTACTGGCTCGTTCGTCCAAATGACTGAAGGTGAAGAAAATGAAGCATGCGTAGTATGGTTTGGCATGTTCAGTCATACTATTTGTGCTTCATCCCCTAAAACACTGGGAGATAACGCTCGAGTTCCCAGGCATGTACCTGTTTACGATACTCCGTCCACTCGATACTTTTGGCCTCTATAAATCCCTCATATATTGAGTCACCAAGTGTCTCGCGTATGAGGCTATCTTCACGTAACCCCTCTAATGCTTCACCCAGTGTTGCCGGGAGTAATTTAGTACGATGGTGCTGATGCTCCTCTTCGTCACGCAGGAACAGACTTTCATCCATTGCTGGTGGGAGTGGCAGTTTACGCTGAATGCCATCTAGACCTGCCCTCAGCATAACCGCCAGTGCCAGGTAGGGATTGCTGCTAGGGTCAGGACAACGCAGTTCGATACGCGCCGATAACTGCCGGTCAGTTCCAGGTCGAGGAACGCGGATCAATGCCTCACGATTCACACGCCCCCAGTTGATAAATATAGGCGCTTCATAGCCTGGCACCAGGCGTTTATAGGAGTTGACTAAAGGAGCAAGTATCGCGCACATAGCTTTCGCATGCGCCAATTGTCCCGCAATAAAGTAGTGACCGGTATCAGATAGTCCATATTCACCGTGTTCATCGACAAAGACATTTTGCCCTGTTGCGCGGCTTATTAATTGCTGGTGAGTGTGCATTCCTGAGCCATTGACTCCAAAGAATGGCTTAGGTAAGAACGTAGCGTACAGATCGTGCTGAGCAGCAATCCCCTTGAGTACATACTTTGCCGTCATCAATCCATCAGCAACATGTAGGGCATCAGCCGTTTCGAAATCAAGCTCGTGCTGGCCTGCTGCGACTTCGTGGTGACTGGCCTCAATCTTGATGCCCATTTGTTGAAGCGCCTGCACCATCTGACGACGTACAGCTGCAGCCAGATCGGTTGAAAGATCAAAGTAACCACCCCTATCATGCGGAAGTGGCGTAGGCGTCTTATCCTCAAGATGTAAAAGGAAGAACTCTAGTTCGGGAGCTACCAGAAAATTGTAACCCATGGAGTTCGCAACGTCTAATGCTTTTAAAAGTGTAGCGCGAGGATCGCCATCAAAAGGTTCATCACCGGGAGTACGGACATCACAAATGATACGAGCGACAGCACCCGCTTCGAGAAACTGGTCATTCGGCGCAGTGGATAATGATGCAATTATCTCCTGCGGACGAACTTTGCCCGGCAGAATGGCAAACGTATCAAGGTCGGGAAAGAGGTACATATCACTTTCAGCAACGCGCGCAAATCCTTCTATTGCGGATCCATCAAACCATTTCCCATGAATGAGACAATCGGGAAGTTGTTCGACAGGTAT
>JBKPBA010000038.1:0-4759 GCA_046726675.1 Chloroflexota bacterium | reverse complement strand
GAACTGTTCAATCGGCAACGCAAAAAAGTGCAGCTGACGCCAGCAGGCCAATCCCTCTTCACCCACGTCGTGCATGTGCTCGACCTGGTTGAGTACATGCAGCAGGACCTCGCGGACCGAGCCTCTGGCGAGAGCGGCTATCTCCGCGTGGGAATGATCGAGCTTGTGGCATGCCTCTACCTTGTCGACGTCCTGCGCGCCTTTCGCGCTCGCTATCCCCGCGTTCGCCTCACCATCGAGGTTCTGGGCACCATCCGTACGCACGAGCACCTCGCGGCGAACCAGATTGATCTGGGGATCTCGACGCCTCCCCCTGCCAACACTGGTCTCGTCTTTGAGCCACTCCTGACCGAAGAGATGGTTCTGCTGCTCCAGAACGACCATCCCCTACAGGAGAGAGCAGGCATTCGCTTGCACGACCTGCGCGACGAATGCCTCCTGCTGACACACCCACCCTGCGCCTACCGGGCCGCGATAGAACAAGCCTTCATAGCACGAGGTCTCCCGCTGGCGGCCAGCATCGAGATTGGCAGCCTCGAAGTCATCAAGCAGGCCGTCGAGGTCGGGTTGGGTATCGCTATCCTGCCCAAACTCGCGGCACGCCATATCCCGCACGGCACTGTCGTCCGATCCATCGAGGACTGGAGCCTGCATCTGCCCTTTGGCTTCATCACTAGAGAGGTCCCACTCCCGCAAGGCAAGGCTGTGCAAGCCTTCAGTGCCCTCCTGAAGCAGGCTGTCGTGGGGTAGCACGACGTAGCTAAAGGAGCACCCGACCTTCCGCCTCAGGGATCAGCCGTTGATACTCCAAGCCCATCTGCTCGCTGTACCATTCCCCCCACGCACACATCTGGCGCAGCACTGGCTCCATACTCTTACCCAGGTCGGTCAGGGAATATTCGACCTTCGGGGGGACCTGCGCGTAGACGTGCCGGTGAACGATCCCGGCCTGCTCTAACTCCCGCAATTGCATCGTGAGCATCTGCTGGGTTACCCTGGGAAGGACCCTCCGTAACTCACTGAAGCGTTTGGTTCCACTCAGCAGAGAAAAGACAATCAGCGGTTTCCATTTCCCTCCAATGATGGAAAGGGTCACTTCGACCGGGCTAGGAGTCATCTTCTTCTGTTCGTCCATGAGATGCCTCTTTCACAGTATGATTTTCCAGACTACATCAGAATTTTTTGCGTACTTGTGCTTTCCACATCTATCGCCTATACTCATTGTAACACTGCTTGATGATGCTAACAAGTTCTAGCCAACTTGCCATGCGGATGACAAGTCATCCGTTAGTGATAAGACGGATCAAGGCCACAACGACACTCACTGAGAGGAGAATACGATTTGACTCACCCCGCATTTTCACCGCTTCCTGCTCAACCGCGTCTTATGCAAGGCAAGCAGCGTGAGCCCCACCCGCCGGGACCGCCATGGTCTACCGTGGCCCAGAATACGTTCAGCTTTTTGCGGAAGGCACTCGACTTCCTTCTGGAGATGCGCGAGCGCTATGGAGATGTCGTCTCTGTTCCGACACTCGTCGGTCCGTTCACGCTGATCTTTCATCCTGACGGGGTGCGCCACGTCCTCCAGGAGAATCACCGCACCTACAACAAGGATGTCCCTGATTATCATGTGCTCAGTCTCGTCCTTGGGAAAGGTCTCCTGACCAACGATGGGGGGTCGTGGCTGAAACAGCGCCGCTTGATCCAACCCGCCTTTCATCGCGAGCGAGTCGCTGCCTTTGGAACGCTCATGACCGAGACCGCCTTGAGGTGGACCCAGCGCTGGGAAACAGGCAGCTTCATCGAGACCAACCAGCCGCTTACTCTCACGCAGGAGATGTCCAGCTTGACCTTGAGCATCGTCGCCAAAGCACTCTTTGGAACCGACCTGAGCGCAGAGACCGAGGGCGTTGGGAGAGCGCTCACCACGGTCAATCACCTCTTAGCGAAGGCGTTCTACCTGCCGTGGGTCTTATCGCTCCCAACCCCGCAACATCGCCGCTTGCACATTGCCCGGAGCGCTCTGTACATGGTCGTTGAGGAGATCATTCGTGAGCGTCGCATGCATCACGAAACGCACTGCGATCTCCTCGAGATGCTCCTTGTGGCACGCGATGAGGAAACGGGCGAAGGCATGACGGATCAACAGGTGCGCGACGAAGTGCTGACGTTGCTGCTAGCTGGTCACGAAACGACCGCCAACGCGCTCTCGTGGACGTTCTTCCTCCTCGCACAGCATCCTCACGTCGAAGCAAGGCTCCTGAAGGAATATCAGCAGGTGTTGAACGGGCGTCCTGCGATGATCGAGGATCTACCACAGCTTCCCTTTACTCGCATGGTGGTTGAGGAAGCGATGCGCCTCTATCCACCAGCCTGGGGCCTAGGCCACCGTGCTCTGGGCAAAGATGAGATCGGTGGGTACGCGATTCCCAAAGGAGCCTACGTGCTGGTCTTCCCCTACGTCACGCATCGTCATCCGGCCTTCTGGGAGCGACCCGACGCGTTCGATCCCGAACGGTTCTCCGATGCTCGCTCGGCAGGACGCCATCGCTTTGCCTACTTCCCCTTTGGGGGTGGCCCACGCCTGTGTCTTGGCAATCAGTTTGCGCTCTATGAAGCGCAGTTGATCCTGGCGACGATCCTGCCACGCTTTCAGCTGCGGCTTCTGCCTGGGGCAGTTGTCACCCCTGAGCCGTTGGTGACGCTGCGCCCCCGTGGCGACTTGCTGATGACCGTACGCCGAACACCGGAGATGAAACGACTGTTGTCCTACTAGCAGGAAGGAGAAAGACCTTGGCGAGAGAGTTCAAGAATCTGAAGTTTGGAGTGAACATCCATACAGCGATACAGCATGGCGTGGACCCTGTGACAGAGGCCCAGCACGCGGAGCAACTCGGCTTCGATGTGGTGACGCTCCATGGCGATGCCCTGCACGGAAGTAACCCCTCGTTCGAGCTGTGGACGCTCCTCTGCTGGGTGGCGGCTCACACCACCAGCATCCGGGTGGCTCCGGTTGTGCTGGCCCTGCCGCACCGGCACCCGGCGGTGCTGGCCAAGATGGCTGAGACGCTCGATCGCCTTTCTGGCGGTAGGCTCATCCTCGTACTCGGCGGCGGTGGGCCGATGAACGAGCCGGCATACCGGGCTCTTGGCCTCGCCCAGCGCTCGCCCCGCGAGAAGGTGCAGGCACTTGAAGAGGCTGTTGACCTCCTGCGCGGCCTGTGGAGCACCCCCGGCTTCTCTTATGCAGGAGAGCACTTCAGGACCGAGGGAGCCACCATCGAACCTAAGCCTGGCCACCCGATCCCGACCTGGCTCGGCGTGTTCGGGGATCGGATGCTCGATCTTGTCGGGCGCAAAGCGGTCGGCTGGTTGCCAACATATCAGTTTCTAGAGCCAGAGCAGGCATATCGGAAATTGGAGCAGATCCGCAAGGTGGCGGAACAGGCTGGCCGGAACCCGGACGAGATCACCTTCGGGTACAACATCCCGATCCTTGTTGAGGAGGGGGCCGTCACGAACAGGTGGCGCATTGCCGGAAGCACCAGGAAAGTTGCCGGGCAATTGGCTGCGATAGTCCGACATGGCTTCACTTGTCTCAATGTGTGGCCGATCGGTGAGGCAACTGTGCAGCGCGAGCGACTGGCCAGGGACGTGCTTCCAGCCGTCCGCGGTCTCCTTGCATAGGTCGCCTAGTACTTACTGTCCTCTGGCGAAGAACGGAGAAGCATGCAGATGACATCCTTTTGGAGGAGCTTTGAACAGCGACGTGTAACGAGGCTTGACAAAAGTCAAATACGTGTATATACTCCTAATATGGAGAAAGAGACACCACGCGCAGCTCAGCAGCAGCTGATGGAGATTGAGCAGCAATGTCTGGGTTTACTGACACGCCAGGTGGCTCGCAGGGTGACACAGTGGTATGACCAAAGCCTCCAGCCAAACGGGCTGCGCTCAACACAGTTCAATTTGCTGGTGGCCATCGCCATTGCTCAAACGGTGCCGCTGACACGCCTGGCGGAGATTCTGGTGCTGGATCGCACGACGCTGGCTCGCAATCTGAAGCCATTGGAGCAGCAGGGTCTGGTGAGGATCGAACCAGGCGAGGATAGAAGAGTGCACCTGATCCGATTGACTGAACCGGGCTATGCCCTGCTGCAGCAAGCCCTGCCCTCCTGGGAAAAGGCGCAGGCAGAGATGATGGCCCGCCTGGGACCAGCACAATGGGATGCGTTGCACGCGGATTTGCATGATCTGGTTGCACGGGTTCCCTGAGAGCATAGCAAGGTCGATCTGGATGTGACCGATGATGCTTCGGTCAAGCGGGCTGTCGACTACGTGATACAGACCGCCAACCGTCTTGATGTAATTGTGAACAATGCTGGAGTCAGCTATACCGGCCCCATCGAAGCCTTTACGCTGGAGCAGGTGCAACAGCAATTCGATACCAACGTTTTTGGTGTCATCCGCGTCAATCGTGCCGCCCTCCCACAGATGCGGGCGCAGAGGAGTGGCTTGTTGCTGCAGGTTGGCTCCGTTCTTGGTCGCGTGGCACTCCCCTTCGCCGGGTTGTATGGAGCCAGCAAGTTTGCCCTGGAGGGCCTGACAGAGGCGTACCGGTACGAGTTGGCGGCTCTGGGGATCGACGCGGCCATTGTCGAGCCCACCACCTATCCGACACATCTGGTGGCGAACAGCCATAGGCCAGTCGACGAGGAACGGATCGCCCCCTACGCTGCGGTCATGAACGCCCTTGCTC
>JBKPBA010000037.1:0-2779 GCA_046726675.1 Chloroflexota bacterium | reverse complement strand
TTATACGAGGTAAGAAAAAGAAGCAGCTTGATTTAGCTAACACTCCAGCAGCTACACAGGAAGCAGTCGACAAACAACCTGAGCAATCTGATCAATATCAGGAACCTGAAAACGCAACTGGTCATAGAGATTATCGGCTATAACTCGCTAAATGCTTCCAAGTAGTATATGCGGATTATCCAAGCGAGAAGTGATCTGCTATCTGACACCAGGCGGCAGATGAGAAGGTCACTTCCGCCATACTTCCCGCAAGAATGGAAACAAGCGGACATGCATACTGAGCAGGCAAGGCGAAGTTTCCTTCATTAGGTCCCGTTAGAGATTCAGCGCAAATCGCTTTGGATTCTTGGGATCAATCAAGACCGGAACCAGGCTGCCTTTCGTATATGCCGGGTTGGAGTTCATGATCCAGGTCCAAAAGGTATAGGTTCGCCCTGTGCGCGGGTTTGTCCACGTAGCAGTGAGGTAATAGGTGTCACGTGTAAATCCCCAGGCCGTCTTGCCTGTTTCATGCCGGATGGAGGTCACCATGGCACTGATCTGTCTTCCGTGAGAGGTGAGCCATCTGAACTGGTAGACCTGGTAGACGACGAATGCACTGATCAGAGCCAGAGTAGCCAAAACAAGAAGCGTATCGAGTAGGAGAGGGTGTATCATGAAGTTTTCTCCTTAGAACAAACGTGTGTCATCGATGATTAGCAGAGCAACTAACTTCCTAAATTAGTTTCGATGGTTATAGTATACAGTATGAGGGGATAACCTGTCAAGGAATTTTTGCAGGTTATATCATCGAGAGATGGCAGGTGTGTGTCATTCCCAGCGTCTTTTACACCGATCATGGCAGCGACTTTACCAGCAAGCATCTGAAACAGGTGGCGGTTGACATGGGTATTGAGCTGATCTTTTCGGAAAAGGGAGTTCCTCGCGGGCGTGGGAAGGCGGTCTTATTTCACCACGCGGAACGAGAGGTGGGTTGCTCCCGGTGTCTCAAGCGTTCGTATGCGTTCCAGATGGATAGGCTCTGAGCCCAGGTGATCGAAGAGGCGAACGCCCTCACCCAGGAGCACGGGGGCAATGTTCAGATGGAATTCGTCGAGCAGACCCGCCTTCAAGGCTTGTTGGACTGCGCTTGCCCCGTGAAGGGCAACATTTTTCTCGCCTGCGAGCTCCTTTGCTTGCGTAATCGCGCTTTGGATGCCATCGGTGACAAAGTAATATTGCGTCTTGCCCTTTTTCACGGGCGCTCGGGCTTGCGATTGCAAGACAATCACCGGCCAGTCGGGAGCCGTGCCATCAGGAAAGACCCATCCCTGCTCACCGTCAATCTGATTAAAGCTTCTGCGCCCCATGATCACCGCGCCACCCTCGTTGAGCGGATCGCCCGTGACTTTATAGAACCGGTCCCATGCGCTGGCAAACCAGGCGAAGAGCAGTGAGACGTCATCATTTTTGTCAGCGATAAATCCATCGAGTGATACTGAAAGGCCAAACATGACTTTTCCCATGGTGTTCTCCAATCTTCGTGAATGCTATTCAACTCGGCAACTGCCTCGTACAAACAGTATACTCCCAGGGATGCGAAAAAACTTCTCTGATCTTGCTCACTTGAGAAGCAAGAGCCATATGCGGACATCAGCAATCTTCGGCGAGAAATGGCTCTCTGCGCTGCCAGTCACTTTTTCTCGCCATAGATCCTTTCACCCGGTGTCACCTCCTCTAGAGGTGCAAGTGCCAGACTTGCCTCCCAGAGTTGCTGCTGAACCGCCCGGTCCTTGGTGAAAGGGCGGGAGTCAATGGGCTGCCTGCTCTTGTTGAAAAACAAGCCAGTCATCCCCTGGACTTCTGGAGAAGAAGCGTAGTAGACCACGCTTTGGGCGACTGGCTCAGGCGAGTGTGCGAACAGGGAGGTGACCCAGCGCAGAGGAGCGGGTGCTTCTCTCATGAGAGGGGTCTTGACCAGGCCAGGGTAGATGGCATTGACGGTGATGTTGGTGCTGGCGAGTCGGTGGGCGAGGTCATAGGTGCAGAGCAGGTTGGCAGCCTTGGAGGCACCGAAGGCCTGCAAGGCGCTGAACTGCCCACCAGCGCTTGAGATGCTCCGGCTGGGTGAAAACCTGAAACATCAGCGTGCGGGGTGCGGTGAATTGCCGTTCCACGACAAATTCCTGTTCCCCAACACGAGGGATCAGCGATTGGTAATCAAACATTGTTGTCCTCAATTTGGTTGCTGGTGTGTTGCTCGGTGGCCTGCATTTCCAGTAGGTAGTCGTCCAGACGATCGAAGCGTTCTTCCCAAAGGCGACGAAAAGATTGTAGCCAGGACTCCAACTCCTGGAATGGCTCACGCCTCAGCTTATAAATTCTCCTGTTGGCCTGCGGCTGGACCTCCACAATGTCAGTCTCGCTCAGAACCTTGAGGTGCTTCGACACCTGCGGCTGCTGTAATCCTAGCCGCTCGGCGATTTCTCCTACTGTTAGAGGGCCATCGCGCAACAGTTCGACAATGTCTAAGCGGTTTGGCTCCATCGGTATTAAACCGAAGCAGCGCATAATCATGCTGAATGCTCCCGAAGGTTACTCTGAACAACTCGGCGCCCTGCTACCAGCAGAAGTTGAACTCCTTACGACTCCAACACCTGCAGGCAACTTTGACGTGGTACTTCAGTTTGTGCGCAATAAAGCCGAGGTTGAGAAAGATACACCTATTGCCATCCAGCTAGTAAAACCTGGAGGATTGCTCTGGGTTTCGTACCCAAAACAGAGTTCGAAGGTTCCCACC
>JBKPBA010000036.1:0-2541 GCA_046726675.1 Chloroflexota bacterium | reverse complement strand
GAGACAGCTCACTAACTGAACCAAGATAGTGGGAGATAGGTGCGAACTGAAGAGCTATTCTTGCTCAGTTCGTATGCAGAGGAGGAATCAGTGATGCATCACTGATGAAAGCGTTTGAGAATAGAGAAAGAAGAGAGCCAGCGCAAAGAAGAGACGTTGATGAAAGGAGACTCGAATGAGAAGGAACACATGTTCTATAAATTTTAGAAAAATGCATAAATACTCGACCGGAACCGACGGGCATCGGTGTCTCTCTCACCAACGTTGACCCTCTTTGCTTCCCCTTATGGGAAACTCTATGTCAAGATGCAACTTGTCCTTCGGAGAACTACCCCTCTGGAAAGAGCGCCTCGGTGACCAGGATCAAAGTAGCCAGAGTATAGTACTCCTATTTAGGAATGGCGCAATGCCGTGAGCCATATCCTTGAGAACAGGGACACATTTTCGAACGGACAACCCAAGTAGCCATTACAGGGCCTGTCCAGACTGCCTACTGACGAAAACCGGCCTGAAGTGCGTTTGGAGAGGGCTGGTCGATGTATCCACCATGTGCAATGGCTGTATTCCTCGCTCTCCACCATGTTCTTCTTTCATCGGACTAGTGTGGTATATACGACCAGTCGCAAGGCTGTCTGATGCTGGCTTACAATCCAGTCCCCAGCGCACGTGATCAGGTTAAGATAAGAACCACTTTCATCTCCAAAAATCTGATGAACTGGAGCCTGCCGCGGATGGTACAGCGAGATGCGTGTTACGCGAAAGCGCACTGTACCACCCACTGTATCCATGATCATTACACTATCGCCAACATGTAGATCACGCAGGTTCCAGAATACAGCAGGGGAGCCACCCGGACGATCAAGGTGCCCATCGATTACCGCGCTTCCCACTTCTCCTGGCCGTGGGCCAGCGGCATACCAGCCCACATCATCCCACGGGTTAAGCGAAGGTGTCGCCAGATCGCCATCGTGAAGCACGCCAACCAGCTCCACGTCGGTATCCACACCAATTGAGGGAATGATTAAGCGATAGGGGCTTGCCGGCTGGACCTGCAAGTGCATATTCTGCACTACAACAAGGGCTAAAGCCAATACACACAAAAAGCATATGACTTTCCGCATAGAGTCAAGATCTCTCTTCCATCTATACCACGCAGAACTGTATGGGTGCCTGGACGTCGCGGCGCAGGGACCATGCGGCATACACCCAAAACTATCAGCCCTATCAGCGCGGGCGAGGCCGGCGCAGGCTGCCAGAGAAGAGCTCCGTGCCGATTCCTACCGCGGCTACAACAGCCAGAATAAGTGCAAGCCAGCCGAGAGGCTCCTGCAGTAGATTGTCCGCAGGTGGCTGGGCATTTGGATCACTACCCCCATTCGGCATCCCCAGCACACCTGTACCGCTGAGGGTCACCGACTGTGGGCTGCCGGACGCATTGTCCGCGATCGCCAAGCTGGCGCTGCGAGTGCCTTCAGCCGTAGGGGTAAAGGTCACGCTGATGGTACAGGAAGCCCCGGCTGCCAGCGTACTGGAACTGCTGGGACAGGTATTTTGCTGATGGAAATCACCGCTGTTGGGGCCGCTCAGCCCGATGCCTTTGATGGTCAGGGCGGCGTTGCCGCTATTCTTCAGCGTGACGGTCTGCGCCGAGCTAGTGGTGTTGACCTGGTGGTTCCCGAAGCTCAAACTCGTGGGACTCAGGCTCACCACTGGTGCCGACGCGGTCGTGCCAACAAAGACATTGACTGACCGGGTACCATGCGAAGCATGGATGATACGCGCAAGCGCCGTAGTTTCAGCTGAAACAGGGGCCACCAACCCTCCCCACATAACGCACACAGCCAATACTGCACCTCTCAGTGCAAGGCGGAGCATCAATTGTTGCCAGAATTGGGTAAGCTTCACGAGTTACTCCTTCCGAAGTTGTGGGTAGCCAAGCACTTCCATCAAGGCTCAACTCGCGGATCGCTCCGGGTTGGCCTCTACAAAAAAGCGAACAACGTACACGATCAACATGAGACGATACGCTTTAAGAGGGTTTCAGTTACATGTCAAGGAGGGTGCATGAAGAATGAGTGACATCTTTTGAGGGTCACTCGTTGTGAAAACCTTCTCGCACTTTTGACGCGTCTTCTTTCAAAATGGCCGAAATCCTGATCGTAAAGATCGAAGAAAACTTGAATCTGAAACTTCTCCGCCATTGTCATATCCTCTTTGCTCCTTCCCGAAGGAGGATGGACCAGCGACTCAGAGTAACGAACTTACGCCATAGAGTTTGAGATAATTTGATACTAAGTATATCAGGATTTTTCTAGAAGCCGCAAATACAGGTTGCTGATACGTTCCGAAGGGGTTTTCGTCAGGAGGCAGTCCGGACTGGTCCTGTAATGGCTACTCGGGTTGTCCGTTCGAAAGCAAGCACTTCGGGACTGATAAAGATATTCTTCCCCTTGTGTCGGTTCATTTGAATATCCCAAAAAATGTGCAGATGACGACGTGTACTGGCTACTGAGCATATCTGTTTGGAAGCGGAACCAAAGG
>JBKPBA010000035.1:0-9330 GCA_046726675.1 Chloroflexota bacterium | reverse complement strand
CAGATGTGTATAAGAGACAGCCCTCAAGGTTGATAAATCTTAACCTATTAACATTGTTTTACAACCATATCTTAACCAATACTCAACCACCGCGTGGTCTACTTCTCTTACACTTATTCTGTTAGGCAGGTATTTGGGATTACTTACTCACCGACCTACAAATTTCCTATTTTTCTGACTGGCTCTATAACTTCATTTAAGGCATGGTTTAAACGAATGTGACTGTTTACTTCGCTTGCATAGAAGCAATCACGCTCTGCAAGCCACCACACATTTAATTTGGACTATTCAAAAGGAGGCTCAGCATGAAAATGCTCCGTAACCGGTATCTGCAAAGCAGTATTGCCCTGATCGCTCTCGTCTTAGTCCTTCAGGTGACCCCGGCCTTGGCAGCTAACAACCCTAACCCAGGAGTCTTGCCACCGAATGCCCACCCCTTTGGGAAGACCTATGGGGAGTGGAACGCCGGGTGGTGGCAGTGGTCCTTCTCCGTGCCAGCATCAAAGAACCCAGCGCTCGCCACGAATGGTGCGCTTGACTGCAGTGTGGGTCAGTCCGGCAACGTCTGGTTCCTGGCAGGCCATTTCCTGAGCGGTGGCAGCTTCACTCGGAGTTGTAGTATTCCGGTTGGAAAGGCGCTGTTCATTCCCCTCATCAACTCGTGGGTGGACAACGTATGTAACACCCCCCCGTTCACCGTGGAACAGCTACGCGCCATGGCGGCAAACCTAGTGTCCCCACCAGCCAACCTCCACGCCAGCATCGATGGCCATTCCCTTACCAACCTCGAGTCCTATCGGGCCATTTCGCCAGTATTCAGCTACACGCTGCCACCTTCGCCGGACAACCTGATTGACGTTGGATTTGGAGTGTCGCTTCCTGGCCCCTGCTGGCCAAGCCTGACCGTTACCCCAGCTGTCGCCGATGGGTTCTACATCATGCTTGCTCCGCTCACTGCGGGCTCGCATAGTATCAACTTCGGCGGCTCCGGACCCGGGGGAGGATCCACCTTGGATGTGACATACAACCTTACTGTAGGAAGCTGAAGTGGCTTGCATCGCGACACCCTACCTTTAGCAGCGTGAAGTGAGCATTACTGGTGGAGGCACTGGTACCTGAGTTGCAACGGCTATTAGCGCATCATCGACTGACCTCTTGGACGAGGCTAGCTCCCTAATCCGAGAGGTCAGTTTTACCCTACTTTTCAGAGTTTAGGAAATGCCTTCTTTTTCGTTCTCCATTTGAGCACAGGAGTCACATTGAAGTGAGCGTGAGAAACCAATTCGGCAACAGTATCCAATTGATACTTGCGCCTCTATTTCCACAAGATGGCACTTTGATCTGAATGGAACCAACTTCACAGTTATTAGCTTCCACTTAGTTCTACTTGCGCTAGTCCTAGTATTGCTGTAAACTGTAGGATAGGATGAAGAGAACTCCCCCCTCAGGTCATCTTATCCAGTGCGGCCGAAATGGCGCCCTTTGGGTACAGTTTAGTCAATACTGCAATTATGTAGCCCAAAGGAAAGCAATACCAGGAAAAACAGCGGAAAACTAGCGGAAAATTAAGGAAAAATTGTTGAAGTAGCACAATGTTGTGCCCACCGTCGACACTTTTTATGCTGGTAGAGGAAGAGGCTTAAATGGAGAACCAACCAAAGCAAGCTTCCTGGGCTGAGATTTTAAGAAAAGAACGCAAGCAACGTGCGTGGACACAAGAAGAGGTTGCGGAAAAGCTTGGAATTGAGGCTAGGACCATCCGCAATTGGGAAAGTGGTACAAGCTTCCCTGTCCCTAAATATCGCCGTAAACTTGCGCGCCTCTATGAGAAGAGTCTTAGAGAGCTGAAATTAGTTGAGCCGCTGATCTCGCTGCATAGGCAAGATAACGGAGGTGGGCAACTCTTCACAATGGTTCCTCGCCCTTCTTCGCAAAGGCAGCAAAGGCTCTGTATGGCGAAAGTTCCACCTGACGACTTTGTGGCACGTCCCCAAGAGTTCGAAGCGCTAAAGCGCCATATTTTGTATAGCCAGCGTGATCGGCAGACGGCGATTACAGCTGCGTTACATGGTGCAGGAGGCTATGGCAAGACAACGCTGGCTCAGGCTCTCTGCTATGATCCAGAAATTCAAGAAGCCTTTCCTGACGGCATTCTGTGGGTGACACTCGGGGAATGGCCAAAGAATCTCATCGGCCATATCGAAGACTTGCTCTATTTCTTGAGTGGAGAGCGATCAGGCTTCGCCAGCCTGGATGCTGTCATCACGAAGCTTAAACAGACTCTCGCGGATCACGCCTGTTTGCTAGTACTCGATGATGTGTGGCATGCGGAGGACCTCACACCTTTTCTGCAAGGGGGACCGCGATGTGCACATCTCATCACCACGCGCAATGATCAGGTCTTTCCTGCTACTGCCAGGCGCATTCCTGTGGATGCAATGCGCCAGCAAGAAGCCATTGAACTGCTGCAAGCCGGGCTAGGGATCAGGTCTAGGAGCACAGAGCAAGAGCAGACCTTCAGGACCCTGGCTAGTCGGTTGGGAGAATGGCCGCTATTACTCAGATTAGCCAATGGCATCTTGCGGGAGCGGATCGTAAACTTACATGAACCTGTACCTGCTGCTTTAGATTTTCTGAGAAAACGGTTCGATAAATACGGAGTCGTTGCTTTCGATGCGAAGAATGCCCAGGAGCGCTGGCAAGCCGTAGAGCGGACGTTACAAGTCAGTCTAGCGCAACTAAATGTCCAGGAAATGGCTCGCTATGAAGAACTAGCGATCTTTCCCGAAGATGTCGATATTCCATTGATCACTGTGCAGCGGTTATGGCAGGCAACGGGAAACTGGGATGAACTGGACACAGATGCCTTGTGTCAACAGTTGTCTAGCTTATCGCTGCTCTTATCCTATGACCTCACAAAGCGGCGCATTCGTCTGCATGATGTGGTGCGCAACTATTTGCAGGTGAAAGTGGGAGCACGTCTATCAGCCGGGCATGAGCGATTTCTCGATGCCTATGGCCTCCATCGCTGGGCCGATCTCTCATTGGATGAGCAGTATTTGTGGGAGCAACTTGCACATCACTTGCTTGCAGCGGGTCGCGTAGACATGCTAGTGGAGACAGTGAAGGATTTGCGCTACCTGGCGACCAAAGTCTATGTATGCCGGAGTGCTTACGCTGCAGAATCCGATGTGCTCCGTGCACAGGAGTGTATGCCCAATGATAGAACCTTAACCCTACTGCAACGCCACCTCACCAACCTGAGTTACTTGCTCAATCGCTGTGAGACTCTACGCGAGATAGAAAATACGCTACTATGTTACCTGTGCATGGTGAAAGAGATCTCCTCTCTCAGTGACCAGTTCCAGCGGGAGCTCTCGCGTCCGTTGCTGCTGGCACAGCATCCATTACCGGATCTCCCCCATCCAGCACTCGTTCGAACTCTACAAGGACATACCGATTGGGTGAATAGCTGTGCGGTGAGTCCTGACGGCACCTGGATCGTCTCAGCTTCTAATGATAAGACCCTCAAAGTGTGGGATGCGCAGAGCGGCACTGAGTGTCTCACCCTCAAGGGACACACCCATTGGGTGCGCGGCTGCGCTGTAAGTCCTGATGGCACCTGCATCATCTCGGCTTCTACTGACAACACGCTCAAGATGTGGGACGCCCATTCAGGAGTCGAGCGCTTCACTCTCCTGGGACACATGCACGGAGTGCGCAACTGTGCAATTAGTCCTGATGGCACCTGGATCGTCTCGGCTTCCGAGGATAGGACCCTCAAGGTGTGGGACGTGCAGAGCGGCATTGAGCATTACACTCTACAAGGACATATACTTGGGCTATATGGTTGTGCGGTGAGTCCTGATGGTACCTGGATCGTCTCGGCCTCTAATGACAACACACTCAAGGTATGGGATGCGCAGAGTGATATTGATCACTTCACTTTTCAGGGACATACCGATTGGGTACACGGCTGTGCGATGAGTCCCGATGGAGCCTGGATCGTCTCAGCCTCTACTGACAACACGCTTAAGGTGTGGGACGCCCACTCAGGAGCCGAACGCCTCACTCTTCTGGGACATACAAATCGGGTGAATAGCTGTGCAGTAAGTCCTGATAGCGCCTGGATCGTCTCGGCTTCTAATGACAAGACCCTTAAGGTGTGGGATGCCCACACAGGGGCTGAACGCTTCACTCTACAAGGACATACCGATTGGGTACACGACTGTGCGGTGAGCTCTGATGGCACCTGGATCGTCTCGGCCTCTAGCGATAAGACCCTCAAGGTGTGGGATGCCCATACAGGAGCCGAATGCCTTACGCTCAAGGGGCATACGAGTTGGGTGGATGGCTGTGCAATTAGTCCTGATGGTACCTGGATCGTCTCGGCCTCCGAGGACAATACGCTCAGGCTATGGAACGTGCATAACGGTAGCTGTCCCCTTGTGCTACGCGTTGGTGGCTTTCTCCTTTTAACATGTGCTTTCTCTCCGGATGGAGAACATCTCGTAGCAGGGGGATCAGGCGGCTTGTATTTCCTCCGCCTGGTTCAGTAGGCTTTTGTGGCAAAGCAAAGAAAGACGGGACAAAAATTATGGCCAGGCAATGGGATAGTCATGAGGTTCTCCATCTGGTGGATCAAATTTACCAGCAAGTCCTGGAGCGTAGCATTCTCAATGCTGATGGGAACAGCACGGATTCCGGCTGGATGTATTATAGCGACAAATTACGTCGTGGTGAAATGAGCATCAGGGATGTGGTAAGAGCCCTCGGCCTATCTCAAGAGTACGCCGAGCGCTTCATCATCCCGAACACAAACGCCAATGCCGTTAGATTCTGCTACAAACACTTTCTGGCGCGCGAGCCTGAAGAAAAAGGCTTAAGCTATTGGACACAGCAGTCGATGATCGGTGGGTGGCCTGTGGTAATCTTAGGCCTGGTTGATAGTGATGAGTATACGGAGCGGTTCGGCAATGATGCAGTTCCACAATAGGAAAATCGTTGACATCTTGTCTATGAGCGAAGCGACTCCCTCCTTAAAATCTATTTGACCTCTAAGCTCTCAGCATGTTATCTTCATTATATCTCTGCATCAAACCACCAGCACCACAAAGAAAAGGAAGAGCATATGTACGACGAACGCGAGCGATTTCTAATCCGTTACTCGCATAATTTCGCCTCATTCATTGTAGCGCGTGCAACTGGAGCCTGGCTCGAAACCACTGATGGACGACGCATCCTGGACTTCACTTCAGGTCAAATCTGCTCAACCATCGGCCACAATCATCCACAGATCGTAGCAGCGATACAGCAATCGCTGGACGAAGTCATACATCTCAATTCCTGGATGCTTTCTGAACCAGTGCTTGCTCTTGCAGAACGGCTTGTAGGACTGGTTCCTGCTTCACTCAACAAGGTTATTCTGGTCAACACGGGTGGCGAGGCAAACGAAATAGCCTTACGACTGGCTAAAATGTATACTGGACGCTTTGAGATGGTTGGATTAACCCGAAGCTGGCATGGCTTACAGGCTGGAGTAGCCTCTCTCAACCTCGCAGCAGGCCACGCAGGGTATGGCCCCAGTATGCCTGGCTCTCTCACGCTCCCCGCTCCCTATGCTTATCGCTGCCCTATTCGTCACTGCAATGGAAACTGCGACTGTTCGTGCCTGGAAGCTGGATTCGACTTGATTGACCAGCAGTCGGTCGGCTCCCTCTGTGCAGTTATCTCCGAGCCAGTCCTGTCGGCGGGAGGGATCATCGTGCCACCGGCTGACTACTTCGAGCGTTTGCGCAAACTCTGTGACGAGCGTGGCATGCTCCTCATTCTAGACGAAGCCCAGACAGGCTTTGGCCGACTCGGCACCATGTTCGGCTTCGAGCTGTATGACGTTGTACCTGATATACTATCTGTTTCCAAGACACTTGGTGGCGGTATCCCTATCGCAGCAACGTTCACTTCCTCAGCAATCGAGTCAGATTGCTACGACAGAGGCTTTATACACGTCACCTCACA
The DNA here is from genome assembly GCA_046726675.1 of Chloroflexota bacterium. Taxonomy (GTDB): domain Bacteria; phylum Chloroflexota; class Ktedonobacteria; order Ktedonobacterales; family Ktedonobacteraceae; genus DATMNR01. Next base: position 3,312 of record JBKPBA010000035.1, on the reverse strand, counting down.
CGTCTCCGACCCACTGCCGGCAGCCGCAGGGCTGGCCGTGATCAATGTCATCGAGGAAGAAGGTTTTGTTGAACAGGCTCGACAGCGTGGGGATTATCTGATGGCGGGATTGCGCGAACTTCAGAATCGTCATGAGCAGATTGGCGATGTGCGCGGGAAAGGTTTGCTTGTCGGGATTGAACTTGTTGAAGATCGTATCACGAAAAAACCTGCTGATGCGCTAGGAATAGCTGTGGGTGACGAATGTCTCCGGCGTGGTTTATCCATGAACATCGTTCGTTCAACAGGTGGGATGTTAAACTGCTTCCGCATGGCACCCCCACTGTCGATTACAGAGAGGGAGATTGATACCGCCATAGAAATCATCGATGACGCTCTGACCGCGGTACTTGCGTATCGTCCTGAACATATGATTTTATGACAAAGACATGGAGGTGAAATAATGGAGGGGAATAGAACCAGGAGAGTTTGCTGAGAGGAATCAGAAATCGTCATATGATATCCTATTCACTGAAGGAGGGAAACATATGAGTCGAAAAAAATTCTTTCGCCCCACCAATATGATCTTCGGCATATTGTTACTGGTATACGTAGCTATAGCTATTACAGAGCAACTGCAACGACCACCCGAAGAGCGAACCTGGAATGGCAAAATTGCCGGTATTCCCTATGACTTTCGTCTACCAACGGTCGAACGAATACGTGATACCTTTTGGAATAAAAATACCTCACAGATATTTTTACCCCAGGCCTTTGGGATAGGTTGGTCCATCAACCTGTACCCCATCATACATCCTGAGGAAGTCCAGAAGTTGCAATAACAGAGAGCTAGGAACTATGTCAACGTGTATAGTAGGGGCGGGGCTTGCCCCCGCCCTCGAAGTTGCAATAACAGAGAGTGAGGAATTATGTCAACAGCATTTCGAGCATTTGTTGTCAATAAAACCGGTGAGGGTTTTACCTCTGGTTTCAAGGAACTAACACAGGCTGACTTGCCTCCCGGTGAGGTATTGATCAAGGTAGCCTACTCGAGCGTCAACTATAAAGACGGCCTGGCCTCCATCCCAGAAGGCAAAATCGTGCGCAGCTATCCTTTCGTGCCCGGTATCGATCTGGCAGGGGTAGTAGTCGAGTCCAGTGATAACCGTTTCAAAACTGGTGATGAAGTGATCGCCACAAGTTACGAATTGGGTGTCTCCCATTATGGAGGCTTTAGTGAATATGCACGTGTGAAGGCTGATTGGATCGTTCCTCTGCCTGCAGGTCTGACCCTCAAAGAGGCGATGGCGCTGGGCACAGCCGGTTTCACTGCCGCGCTAGCTATCCATCAATTGGAGAAAAACGGCCTGAAGCCTCAGAATGGTCCAGTACTGGTAACGGGCGCAACTGGAGGAGTAGGAAGTGTCGGCATCAGCATCCTCAGCAATCTTGGTTATACCGTCGTTGCCAGCACAGGAAAATCATCGGAGCATGACTATCTCAGGGAGCTGGGAGCAAGCGAGATTATCAGCAGTGAGGAGACTTCTGCTGAGAGTAATCGCCCATTGGAGAAAGAGCGCTGGGCCGGTAGCCTGGACTCTGTCGGCGGTAATACCCTGGCTTACCTCATTCGTACCACCAAATACGCAGGCTCTATAGCTGCATATGGGAACACTGGTGGAACTAATTTGAACACAACCGTCTTCCCTTTCATTCTGCGCGCGATAAATCTCCTTGGCATTGAATCGGTAAACTGCCCGATGGAGTTACGCGACCAACTCTGGCACCGCCTTGCCAGTAACTACAAACCGAGACATCTGCTTGATATGATTGGCCACGAGGTCCCATTTGAAGAATTGCCGCAGGCGCTAGCCACCATCCTTAAGGGCGGTAGTAGAGGCCGTACACTTATAAAAGTGGGTTAAGACTTTTTGGGCTCGGCTTTTATATGAATCAGGACAACCGTAGGGGCCGATTTATCGCGCCCACCGCCGATTTATCGGCCTCCCGCGCCATTTCACGATATCTCAAAGTATTCGTTAAACTTCATAAGAGGCAACAGCTTGTAATTTACCTGAGATGATAATACCTAAATTTTTGAAGCGCATACACATTAGTAAAAATGAACGGTGGATGTTCGCAATTGTAGCAGCAGCCACGTTTGCACGTTTTCTCCTCATCTATTTCAATTGGCCTGCAACGAACAGCGATGAAGGAAATATGGGCATATTAGCTCTCCATGTCGCTTTCCAGGGAGAACATCCCACCTTTTTCTATGGCTTGCCTTATATGGCACCTTTAGAAGGATACATAGCCGCTCCTCTGTTTCGACTCTTCGGCGCATCGCTCTTTACATTGCGGCTCGGCCTTCTGCCTCTATTTGCTGCATTTCTGATTTGCATGTACTATCTGACTCGCCTGCTTTATACAGAAAAATTTGCACTCGCAATTGTGATTCTGCTGAGTCTAGGTTCAGGCGATATCATTTACCTCCAGATCAAGGCTGTTGGAGAATACCCAGAAACCGAATTGTTTTCAGCTTTAATTCCTCTTCTTGCTGCTTGGCTCGCACTCACTTCATACTCTTCAATTCGAGGTGAAGTACTTCCATCGAAACAAAGGCGCATAATGATCTACGGCTTTTTGGGGTTAATAGTGGGACTTGCATTGTGGGTTGATTTCTTGATCCTACCTATTGCAGCTACAGCAGGATTACTCCTGTTGCTTTTCTGCTATCGAGAACTGCTGTCCTGGGCAGGGTTCAGCCTTCTCCTGGGGGTAATCATTGGAGCATTGCCACTAATCCTATACAACCTCGTTACTCCATGGGATCAAAATTCTTTGAGTACTCTTTTATGGCAACACCAGAGCGGGGCAAACGAGATAGTAGCCCAACATCTGACATGGTTGCACCATCTCGTAGGTACCATGATGATTGCTCTTCCAAGCGTTTCAGGAGCAAATCCAGACTGCCCTCTTACCGCTTTTCCGCTTTATAGCTCACCGAATGTCTCAACATTACCATGTATCGTATTTCACGGGATATGGGGCGCAGGCTACCTCATCTTATTGATCGTTGCTACTTGTTGTGCGGTTCGTGCTATCTGGCAATTAAGGCGTCACTTCTTCATACAAAAGGATGCTCTTGAGGAGAGGCAGGTTCTTATCTATCAATGCAGCAGACTCATGCTATTAGGAAGCGTAATGATTATGCTTACCTCGTACGCAACTAGTCCAGTATCTGCTGTAATTCCTGAAGTTACTTTTCGCTACCTCTTGTGTGCGCTCATCGCAGCCCCTGCTATTTTATGGCCTTTATGGAATGGTCTGCTA
>JBKPBA010000034.1:0-5820 GCA_046726675.1 Chloroflexota bacterium | reverse complement strand
GGAGTACTCTTGAAGATCAAGGTATAGGAAGTGCTACCTGACGGCATAGTAAAGATCACATCTCCTGTACCACCTGATGAACCGGCAGCAAAGCTAAGAGGTAATGTTGTATCTCCTGAAGGAGCGCTTGTGGCATCTCCAGACTTCAAGCGTATGTAGTCACCCCAGTAGCCGCGAAAATCTTGAGAAGTAGGATTATCTACCTTTAATGTTACATCGACATACTGCATGCCTTTATTAGCCTGCTGACCTTTAAAACCGAGAGAGACAGTTGTAGAGGTGATCGTCCAGGTCAATCCGGCATATTGCGTGGGTACGTTGATTTGGGCCGTTTTCGACTGGTATTGTGCTAAAGTTGCCTTGCCTGTTAAAGGAATAGTTTCCTGCGCCTCCGTCTCTTTGCCTAGTTGAAGCGTAAGCTGGCTAATCTGGATACTGGTGGGCACAGGGAAATCCAACCAGTTGGTGCGCGACACACCGCCATCAGGACCGCCAAATTGCTTTTCATTGACGGGAGCAACGCTAGTTTTATCAGGTAAAATTAAGCGAGCTTCATCACTATATATGTATCTTGCACTGGACGTGCTCTTATTATCCTCCTTCAAGTTCAGCCGCACCATGCCAGTTGTGCTTGAAGAGGAGTCATCCAGGAAAGTCTGCGACTGCTGGGCGCTGACGACCGTGATATCAACTCCGAAGAAGTGCACTGTCTCATTGAGCTGCACGGTAGTGATTGTAGGCTGAGTTGTGAATGAGCTGCTGCTGTTGCTGCCGCCGCTCAAGTTCAGGCCTTTGGAAAAGCTAGAAAAGGATGTTTTGCTGGCATAATACAAGGAGGGTACTCCCAGGCAAAGGAACAGGACGACCAGCAGTACGAGGCATCCACAACAGCTACTGCGCTGGCGTTGTGGTCTATAACCAGCATATCTGCGCCCACCGAAGTTTCGCAATAGGAAAAGGAGGCCTAGAGCGCCAAATGCTTCGGCGATGGGGTTTTGATTTTGCGGCTGCTGTTGTTGTGCATAGGGTGGTACCTGCTGCTGAGGAGATTGAGCATAGGATGGTACCTGCTGCTGTTGGGCATAAGGTTGCATCTGTTGGGACTGTTGCACATAGGGAGGGGTTTGTTGTGGATACGGATAACTTTGGGATGGAGGTTGCGCTCCATATTGGCTGGGTGGTGGTGACTGCGCTTCCAGCACTGTTCCACAGTTGGTGCAAAATCGTTGGTCGGCAGTGATCGAGATGCCGCACGTTGGGCAGCGGCGCTCTGACATTTGTGACATGGCCGTTCTCCTTAGTAACTATTAGTACATAAAAGGGGGATGTTTTGAATGAAGCCCAGAGTTCCCCCTGAAATGGGTGCTTAATTGCTACAATTGTAACAACGAACAAGGAGCATGTTTATAATCCAAATCACCTAAAGTTTATCGAACGCGCCAGAAGACCCCATGTCCTTTAGACTAGGGGAGGATGTCAAGAGGTAATCCACTATTTCGGTATAGTTACTCGGTGCGCAACGCTACGATTGGGTCGAGCCTTGATGCGCGAACAGCCGGGTAGAGGCCGAAAACTATGCCTATGATCGAGGAAATCACGAACGGCAGCAAGATTGAGGCCGCAGTTACGACGAATGGGAGTCCGGTGATCCTTGTGATCATGAAGCCGAGAGCGAAGCCGATAAGCATACCGATCGCCCCGCCGATCAGGCTCAGCACGAGGGCCTCGATCAGAAATTGGTTGCGGATATCGCGGCGTCTCGCACCTATAGACATGCGGATGCCGATCTCGCGCGTGCGTTCTGTGACTGAGACGATCATGATATTCATGATGCCGATACCGCCCACAGTGAGGGAGATGGCAGCAATGCCCACCAGAAGGAATGTCAGAATTTGCGTGAACTGCTGCGCTGTTTGCAAGAGCTGTATGGAACTAATCGCACGGAAGTCATCGGGGCTGCCACTCAGAATCTGATGTCGCCGTTCAAGGATCGCCGTAATGTCCTGTTGCACCTGGTTCACGTTATCCGCGCTATCCACCTGCATCAGTATTTGATCGACAAAGGTTGTGTTTTTTAAGCGGATGAGCGCAGTGTTAAAAGGGATGAAGACAACATCATCCTGGTTGAAACCCCCGCCCTTTGCCTGCAATACACCCACGACGTGGTACTCTTGATCGCGAATGCGAATCGTCTGGCCGATGGGATCTGTCCCGATTGCATCAAAGAGATTATGCACGACTGTTTGCCCCAGGAGCGCAACAGGTAGTCCGCTTCTATCTTGAGCTTCGCTAAACCAGTTTCCTTCCGCCATCTGCCACCCCTGGATATCCTGGAATGCAGTATTCACTCCCTGCACACGGGTATTCCAGTTCTGATTACCATACACGACCTGTGCATTCAACGAGATGATAGGGCTTACTCCTGTGACATGTCGTATATGTTTGAGGGCAAGAGCATCCTGTGGTGTGAGGGATTGAGTGGTACCCTCGCCACCGAAAGCCCCCCTCGTCTGTGTAGAACCAGGTATGATAGTAATGACATTGGTACCTAAGCTCGCTATGTTCCCGGTGATAAATGCGCCAGCTCCTTGTGTCAGGGTAAGCGCAGCAATGACTGCAGCCACGCCGATGAAGATGCCAAGTGCGGTCAAGAGCGAACGTAGTTTGTTAGACCAGAGAGCCTCCAGCGCGATGACAAAATTTGCTCCAATCAAGCTGCCTAGCCTGCTACGACCCCCATGAAAATTTTGGAGCGAGTGTACTGCAAAGTACGGGAGGGATTGTTGCTTTGCAGAAGGGAGAGCTGGTTCGTTCGATTGTAAGGATCTACTCACCGGGTTTCCTCCGTCACCTTTACCTTGTGCTCAGCAGATGCTTTATTTACCAGCTTTGTCCATTCTTCTTTGGCTGAGGCAGGCGAAAGAACCTGCTCATCGTGCATAATTAACCCATCTCGGAATGTAACCTGGCGCTTTGCAAATTTTGCAATATCCGGTTCATGGGTGACCATCAGGATCGTCAAGCCCTGCTCATTCAACGCTTGCAGCACGGCCATAATCTCAAGACTGGTGCGGCTGTCCAGGTTGCCCGTAGGCTCGTCAGCTAACAACAATGCTGGTCCATTGGCTAATGCGCGCGCAATAGCGACGCGTTGTTGTTGTCCACCTGAGAGTTCTAACGGCTTGTGATTCATTCGATCTCCAAGCCCAACGAGGCGTAGTACACTACGACCACGACGTTCTCGCTCTTCTCTGGAAATCCCCGCGTAGACCATTGGGAGCATAACGTTACTGAGCGCATTAGAACGGCTGAGCAGGTTGAAGCCTTGAAATACAAAGCCAACCTGGCGATTTCGTATATTAGCAAGCTCATCGTTCGACAAGCGACTGACAAGCTTTCCAGCCAGCCAGTACTCTCCCTGTGTCGGGCGATCCAGGCATCCGACGAGATTCATGAAGGTGGATTTACCTGAACCCGAGGGTCCCATAACAGCGACAAACTCACCCTGGTACACTCTCAGCGAAATGCCTTGTAAGGCACGGATACGTGTCCGGCCTATTACGTAGGTCTTCGCCAGATTACGTACATCGACAATGGGCATGGACGTTATAGTAGTATCTGCGTCTTCCGGCCTGGTAACAGCCATTTGAGGCATAGTTGACAGATCATGGATAGAAAGCGAGCTTTGATTGTCAACAGTTTGATCCGTTTCGGTCGGCTGCTGATTGATACCATCTGGATCTGTATCGGATGAGCCAGTCTGAGAAGTTGGTGCTTGTTCGCCATCTTCTGGCAACCCAGAATCATCGTTCATCAATGTATATTTTCTCATTTTCACGTCTAAGCTACCAGGACCATCGTAAGACGATGCCTTTCCGCATGTGGTAGCATGACCGGATCACTCGTGTATAGCGAAAGCCAGGCATACCCCACCTCACGCTACACACGCACTCCAGGCCATGCTACGCTCTACATTAGCCGCGCTGCGCACCGACAACGATAATGTCGCCAGGCGAGACACCCTGCAGCACTACATAGTATGTATCATCTGTTAATCCTAACACAACAGGAACAGTTATGAAAGACGTTTGACCATTGGGTTGTTCAATCACATAGGCCGGAATAGGATTATCCTGTTGGATCGAAGGATTCTGAATGAGAAGTTGTCTGAGCATCTGACGTGCCTGAACCAGTGCAGTTCTTGCCTGATCAGTGGTGATGAGCGGTGGAATGCCATTAACTGTGCCAGTTGCTGTACGAGCAAAGTTTATCGCGTTGACTGGAACAAGCACGACGTTTGGTCGTTGTACCACAACGATTGTGACACTCGCTGTCATACCCGGTAACAGGTTCGCGTTCTGCAAGTCATCCTTTTTCACATCGATGGTAACAGGAAAGGTCACTACATTCGAAACTGTCTGACCTAACGGCGAGATGGCACTGACGATTCCAGTAAATATTCGATTGCCATAGGCGCTGACCGTGAACTGTGCGGGCTCTCCAACTTTCAGATTCGCAGTATCGGACTCGTTTACAGCAGCCAGAACTTGCAATGTAGAGGTATCAGCAATCTGAATAAAGGTGCCACCCCCAGCTCCAATTATCGAAGGTGTCGAAGAGCTGGAAGAGCTCGAAGAAACGCCAGGTGTCCCACCAACAGTGCCATTGATGGTCGTAACGATGCCAGCATGTGGCGCCAGGAGTGTGGCGTTGGCCAGGTTGTGCTGCGCAGTCTGAAGTCCCACCAATGCGCTTTGTAACGTGCTCTGGGCTGCGTTGGCCATTCCTTGCAGAGTTGTGACACTGGAGCTAGCACTGGTCTGTGCAGTAGCTAACCCACTCGTCGCCGTGTTGACCGCGTTCTGCGCGGTCGTATTGTTCGAGCTGCCCATAGTCTCTGTTAAAGTCAAATTCACCTGGTCGCTTGAGACACTGGCCTGCGCTTTGGCGTTGTCGGAGGTGGACGTCGCCTGGGTTGATGCAAGTGTCTTCTGGGCAGTACTGACTCCGTTTTGCGCCGTGGCGTTGTTGGCACTTGCTTGCGCCTGGGCTGATGAAAGGTCCTTTTGGGCAGTACTGACTCCGTTTTGCGCCGTTGCAACGCTGGCATTGGCCTGAGCCACCGCCGTGTTATACGCAGCCGTCGCTGTGGCACAGCTGGAAGCAACAGGAGTAGCAACAGGAGTAGGAGTAGGAGTAGTACAAGCCTGCTCCATTGCCAATCGAGCCTGCGCTATTTGTGCCGCCGCCGTTGCCTGGGTATGGCTCAGGGTGGTTTGAGCGTTGCCGAGCGCCGTCTGCGCGGCAGCGACGCTGGCCGTCGATTGCGATTGGGTATGGCTCAGGGTGGTTCGAGCGTTGCCGAGCGCCGTCTGCGCGGCAGCGTTGCTGGTCGCCGATTGCGCCTGGGTATGGCTCAGGGTGGTCTGGTCATTGCTCAGCGTCGTCTGCGAGGCAGCTATTTGCGCCGACGACTGGGTCTGGGTCGTGATCAGACTCTTCTGGGCATTGCTAAGCGTGGTCTGCGCAGCTTGAACACTCGCAAGAGCTGCAGCCTCAGCTTTGCTCAAATTGGCATCCGCACTGTTCACCCCGGTTTGCGCAGATAAGGCCGTTGCTTGCGCAGCGTTGAGCGCATCCTGAAGCGAAGTCTTATTCAGTTTGGCAAGCACCTGGCCATTAACAACTGTCTGCCCAACAGAGACGTCAATCTGATCAATTATACCCGAGCCAGAAAATACCACATTATAGATACTGCTCTGTACTGGCCCGGTGGCGCTGACGGTGAGGGAGAAGTTGCCCCGGGTAATTTGCTGTTTT
>JBKPBA010000033.1:0-6010 GCA_046726675.1 Chloroflexota bacterium | reverse complement strand
AGCAGATTCTGTTCTGGAGCTTTTACAGCATGATATGGGATCATGGCGTGTCATTTGTAAACGTGGCTTAGCAGCTTGCGCCTGCATCGGCTCTGGGTTCTCCGACGATCCAATGAGTTCTGCTCGCGCTATTACTGCACTTGCGCGTGAACGCATCCCTGTTGAAACACAGGGAGCGTCAGATTCGGGTATTATTCTGATTGTTGAAGATCAAGACAGCGAACGAGCTTTACGTTGTTTACATCGCGACCTGATCGCCCCTGTAATCCCATTGGTACGCCATGGAACACAAGAAAAGCGACGAGAAGCTCGCTAAATTCCTTACGGAGAAATATCATGCATACGCAAACACGCATTCCAGTCGCTGTACTTGGCGCAACCGGCATGGTTGGTCAACGTTTCATTGAGCTACTTCAAGGGCATCCCTGGTTTGAACTGGTGGCGCTTGCCGCATCAGATCAGCACGAAGGGCGTGCCTATGCCGAGGTAGCAAAATGGCGCTTGTCTGGCAGTGAGATGCCGGCATCTGCTGCCTCGCTACCTGTAGTGTCCTGCGCTCCAGAAGCATTGCCCGCCGAGGTAAAAATTGTTTTTTCAGCCCTGCCCGCGGAGGTCGCTGGCGAGATCGAAGCAGCTTTCGCTCATGCTGGTATCGCGGTCTTCAGCAATGCAAAAAATTATCGCATGCAAGATGATGTGCCGTTGCTTATCCCGGAAGTAAACGCTGATCATGCATTGGCTCTTATGCAACAGCGTAAAAAACGTGGGTGGAAAGGTTGTATCGTCACCAATGCAAATTGCTCCGCAACGCCGCTGGTGATGGCACTCAAGCCACTTCAGGAGGCTTTTGGTGTGCGTAAAGTGATGGTCACAACCTTGCAGGCTATCTCAGGCGCCGGGTATCCAGGCATACCATCCTACGATATACTCGATAATGCCATCCCGTATATTAGCGGAGAAGAGGAAAAAGTGGAAAGCGAGACACGCAAAATGCTTGGAACATGGCAGGAGGGTCGAGGGTTTACAGATGCGCCAATGGTTGTTAGTGCGCAATGCAACCGTGTTGCCACTCGCGAAGGGCACCTGGAATGCGCTAGCGTTGAATTAGGATCAGACACTAGCCCGGAAGAAGTCATCACAGCATGGCAAAATTATACCTTTGATGCGCAACCGCTTAATCTACCCAGCGCTCCAGAGCAAGCTTTGATCTACCATTACGAACCCAATCGTCCTCAAACTTTGCTCGATCGCGACGCAGGGAATGGTATGACGGTCACAATTGGAAGGTTGCGACGTTGCCCCATTCTGAGCTATAAATTTGCCTTGCTCGGCCACAATACAATACGTGGTGCAGCCGGCGGTTCGATTTTGAATGCAGAACTATGCGTCAGCAAAGGATTAGTGTAAAGTTACAAGGCGAAGAATACTCCAGATGGAGTACGTAGGAGAGCCGAGAGGTTCTCCTACGTGATTAGTGATTACGGGATGGCGACGATAGCAACGACTTGCTGCTGCTGCTTGGGGAGATTCGTGCCATCGTTATACGTGCTCACAAAGCTCGATATATTCGTCGACCCGCTGGTCATATTGCCAAAGTAGTCGCCGATGAAGGTCTCAGTACCTGAAGCACTGCCAGGGTGCGGCGAGTTCAACTGCGGGTCCCAGGTGTGCTGGGTGAGCCGGATGTTGTGCCCGAATGGCACGAGGGTGGCATTGTAGAACTGCACGCTGGCGTTGACGCAGTAGTTGCTGGCCCCATACGGAGGCAGGGTGCCAGTATAATTGGGGTTGACCTGGTCAAGGGCGATGCCTGCTCCAGCAGCTTCGGTAGTTCCAGCAGCAGGGCAACTGAGGCGGCGGTCATAGAAGGCCACGCTCACCGTCCCATCGGCCGCGACGGTCAGGTTGGGTTGGAACTCATCGACCGGCGACGCGTTATCATTGACCTGAATGGGAGAACTCCACGTGAGACCGCCATCATAGGAGGCGGAGAGCAGAATGTTATCCACGCCTGCGCTGAAGTCTTCCCAGGACACGTAGAGCGGGTAGTGACCTTGTGCAGACAGGTGGTTGCCGACAGCGAAGGTGTTCTCGATCCCATCTCTGAAGGTCGTGTTCGGGTAGATTAGCGGCGGCGCGGCGATGTTGTCGGCGACCGATGAAACAGTCGTCCAGGTGACCCCGCCGTCGGTGGACCGATCGAGCGCGATCTTGTCGAAGCTAAACTTCTTCTCTGGCTTGGTCGTGGTCAGGGTCGTGTAGACCGTCCCATCAGGCGTGACGTGCGGCAGCAAGTAGGTGGCGCCGGTCGGGCTAGCCGGGGCCTCCGGCAGCGCGATGGGAGCTGACCAGTCGGTGTGCGTCCCATCTGGCAGCGCCTGCGCGTACGACACGAGCGGATGGGCGGTGAACGGGCCGGTGAAGACGACCCACATCGCGTAGATGCGGTTGTAGAACGGGCTGGCCGGATTAGTGTCGATGGTGATCCACTGCTTGTCCGGCTCACGGCCCACGCTATCGTAGGTGGCGACGTAATCAGGATGGCCGTTGTGGGTCGCAAGCCAGTTGGTCGCAGTCGTTGCGCCATGCGGGCGTACCGCAACAGAGATGACCTCGGCTGGGTGAGCCGGGTTCGGCTCCCGGGTTGGATTGATTTGGAAGTTATGGGTCCCGTCGGCATTGTAGAAGAACTGGTAGCCCAGGATCAACTCATAGTAGTTCCCAAAGCCATCGAAGGCGCCGACCGGGTCGGTGTTATCGGTCCAGCCTTCATAGCCTGGGATGTGCCCCTGGGTCGGCCAGGTCTTGCCACCGTCAAAGGACTCGTAGAATCCAAGCAGGTGATTGTAGCCCTCGGGGCTGACGAACCACTTTGAGGAGCCGATCAGGTGGCTGGGGTTTTTGGGGTCGACGCGGATGTCGGATTCTGAGTAATCCTTGACTAGCTTAGGAGTCTTGGCAGGATAGCCGGGATTGCTGCCAGCCTGGGTGGGATAGGGACCGAGGTTCTCGCCAGTATTTGCAGCACCATTGCAGTCCGATTCACCGCTATAGCCATCGTTGGGGCCATCATTGGCTGTATACGGCACCTCTGGCGTGTAGCAACTGGTCTTCTGCGTAGTCGCAAACACGTTGGTCACACTATTAGCTGCGAAACTGTTGGCGTAGTCTGCGTTGGACTGGGTTCCCTGCGGAACGTTGCCTACACCGGGGCTAGCTGCGGCTACGCGTGCATGTGTCAACATAAATAGGGGAGCCAGGGCGAGCAGGGTGAGTGTAGTCACCATGAGATATGCAAGATGAGGTTTACGCATGTCATATCCTTCCTTCTGACTGATAATGAGGACTTCAAGCGTCTTTGAATTCTATCGCGCTGTGCGACAGAAAAACGTCTGATTTGCCTCGTAACATGAGACGGAATTTACCGATTCGATTATTGAAGAAAGCCATGGACGTGGCAATGGTAAGAGGGTTGTGATTCGGTTATGAAATGGTTAAATTTTTGACTATCGCCTGTCAGTTTTGGCTCAAGTCCTCGTTATTACAAGAAGAGATGCGGCCCGCAAGTGGGCCGCATCTCTATGCGAGATCCCTGTACTCCTCTGTTCTTGATTGAGAACTCGTTCCTATCCTGAGGTTACCCTGGTCTCATCTACAGGTTGGGACTCTGGAGTTGCCTCTACTGGTGGTGGCGATGTCTTGGCGGCTTCGACTCTGGCTCTCCTTCTCCTGAGTTGACCTTCCGACCAGGGAGTACCAAGCAGCGGAAGCAGCCAATGATCTAAGCCATAATAACCCGCAATACGCCACGCTAACATTAGCAACGAACCTAGTATGGCCAGTACCGGGTTGGTGCTGACCGTGCCGGCAAGCAGGTAGTTCACGTTCATGACTACCCCAAAGAAAGCAGCTATGCCCGTCAAGAATCCCAGAATCAGGGCAAGCCCAACTAGTACGTCACCAAAGGTGATTATGTACGCGAAAGTTGCTGAGTTGGGTAAAACAACGTGCTGCAAGAACCAGGCATACCAGCCGTAAACATCCGGAAATGGCCCACCGGTCTTTGTGAGCGCCCCTTTGACGAAGCTTTGAATAGCCGCGCCGGTATGATTATTGAAGACCCAGGCGCCGCCTTTGACGGGCTGACCGAATGATTCGTAATTAATCGAGAATCCGAACAGCTTTGGCCAACCCTCAATCAGCCATTGATAACCAACGTAGAGACGCACGATGAACCAGAACCAGGCAAATCTGGTGTCCCCAAACAAAAATCTGGCGAGCCCAGGTTCTGGAATGTAGTAGCGGCTGGCTCGTATTTCAACGCGATTATCGGCAGCCATGCTTCTCCCTCCTTTCCGAACTATAATCTCTTGTGCTGAGATTCAGCTCGTATTTGATCGTTACTTTTCGCAGGATTAAACCTGTATGGTCGCAAAACATGTCGATTGTTTCAATTCTGCCTCCACTTACCCCTTGCCCATGAGTAGTACAGAGACCAAATGGTTCTATATTTATCACTCCTGAGAGTGATTTTTGGAGACAAATCCAAATATCTCTTCTTACCGCCATGAAAAAAGAACTGTGCTTGATTGGCACAGTTCTTTTAAGCTAAGCCTGGAAATATTGCGGCGAAACCTGCCATGGCAGACCCTCATAAATCCTCTGCTTTCCAGGTTCTCTCAAGCAAATTCGCTACTAAAGCCGTCCAGCCAGTTTGATGGCTTGCGCCAACACCACGTCCATTATCACCATGATAATACTCGTAAAATGGAATACAGTCCCGCCAGTACGGATCATTTGGGAACGTCGAGTTAGTACCAAACACTGGTCGATGTCCCTGTGCATCGCGTAAGAAGATGCTCGTAAGACGCCGTGAAAGTTCAATCGCCACTTGTTCAAGGTTCAGACTGGTGCCGGAACGTGTAGGATCCTCAACTTGCAATTCGTCACCATAGAACTGGTGATATTTCTCGAGTGCCTCAACGAGCATATAGTTAATCGGGAACCAGACTGGACCTCGCCAGTTGGAATTTCCACCAAAAGCTCCAGTGCTTGATTCAGCGGGATCATACTTCACGATAAAGTCACCATATTGTGTATGGAGTTCATACGGCTGTGCAGCATAGTATTTGCTGAGTGAGCGAATTCCATAGTCGCTGAGAAACTCTTGTGGATCGAGCATCCACTTAAGAATACTTTTCAGCCTTGAACCTCGCACTAACGCGAGCATTCTGAACTCCTGCTCCTCATCCTCTTTGACATCCTGCCAGCTTGCAATCAAGTGCGGTAAATAAGGACGATTTTGCATGAACCATTGCAGACGCTCATTGAGTTCAGGAAGAGCATCCAGTATCTCTCGCTGAAAAGGCTCTACTGCCAAAAGTGGTATGAAACCTACCAGTGTACGTAATTTCAAAGGCATTTTCCCGCCATTATCTGGCATAGAGATACGGTCGTAAAAAAACTGATCCTCTTCATTCCACAGTCCTGTATCCCCAGTTACCGTACCGTTGATAGCATCAGCGATGTACATAAAATGCTCAAAAAACTTGGTCGCCATATCCACATATACGCGGTTGACAGTTGCAAGTTCCATCGCCATTCTGAGCATTGTCAAACAATACAAACCCATCCAGGCCGTGCCATCCGTTTGTTCCAGCACCATACTATCTGGTAATGGCATGTTGCGATCAAATGCCCCAATGTTATCCAGCCCAAGGAATCCTCCTTCAAAAATATTATTATCCTCTGCGTCCTTGCGATTGACCCACCAGGTGAAATTAATTAACAATCTGTGGAACACACTCTCCAGAAACTCAATATCACCTTTCCCCTTAGTAGTTTTATCTCGTTTGTATAAATGCCAAGCCGACCATGCATGGACAGGCGGGTTGACGTCAATAAATGCCCATTCGTAGGCGGGCAACTGTCCATTCGGATGCATGTACCATTCATGAAGAAGCAAAAGTATTTGCTTCTTGGCAAAATCCATATCAATCAAGCCCATGGT
>JBKPBA010000032.1:0-6616 GCA_046726675.1 Chloroflexota bacterium | reverse complement strand
CTCGTCATCAATTGGAGGGTTTTGCATGTCTGAACAGAAATGGATCATCTCTGCTCCAGGAAATGTGCCGCCTGATTTCACCGTGCATCAGCTCACAGTCTTTCGCACAGTGGCGCAACACCTTAGCTATACAAGAGCTGCCGAGACCCTCTATCTCTCCCAGCCAGCGGTCGCACAACAGGTCAAAACGCTCGAACAGATGCTTGGCCTGCGTCTCTTCGAGCGCCTCGGCAGAGGGATAGTGCTGACTCCTGCGGGTCAGGAGTTCCTGACCCATACAGATCGACTCCTCACACTGCTCGCCGAAACAACACCGGTCGTGCATGAGATCCACACACTCAAGCGTGGGAGCGTGGTATTAGGCGCGAGCATCAGCGCAGGGACTTATGTTGTGCCGCCTTTGCTCGGCTCCTTTCATGAACGCTATCCGCGGATCCATGTCACGCTTCTGGTAGCCCACCGTCATTTGATTGAAGAGGAACTCCTTACCTATAAGATAGATCTGGGGGTGATGGGTTTCGTCGAGCGGCGGGAGCGCTTTGTCGTCGAATTGTTGAGGCCTTACCAACTGCTGGTGGTAACCTCACCATTTCACCGGTTGGCGGGACGCTCCGCCATCCCCCTTTATGATCTGCAAGAGGAAACGTTGCTGATGCGCGAGCGAGAGTCTGTCACCAGGCTGGCCACTGAACTGCAGTTTGCCCAGGCCGGGGTGCCTATACCAGCTAGCCTGGAATTGGGCAACATCGAAGCGACGAAAGAGGGAGTAGCCGCCGGGTTAGGGATTGCTGTACTCCCGTATGAATCCGTTGCACTCGAACTGGCCAGTGGTGACCTGGTCATGCTGGATGTGCAAGGCTTTCCACTGCAACGGCAGTGGTACGTTGTGCATGTCAAGGGCAGAAGACTTTCGCTGGCGGCGAACGCACTCCGGCAGCTCCTCTTGCAAAGCAGGACTGCTTCCCAGTAGCTATCGGCGAGGAATTTCAAGCTATCTACGTTATTGGTGGATGAGACCTCACCCACTCTGTTGCCTATACTCGTATAAGAACTTGATGAACGCATCGACACTAGCAGTCAGAGGGTGCTCGGCAAATCGCGCAATATACCAGCGTCGCTGGATTGGAAACTGTTCCACATCGAGAATCGCCAGGTTATGATACTGCACTTCGCGCCTCACAGCTAGCGCTGAGAGCACGCTCACTCCCAGGTTTGCCGCCACGGCTCGCTTGATAGCTTCGACATTCCCAAGCACCATACCAACTTTCAGTGGCATCCCGGCGATCTCAAACACTTCTTCAACCGCAGCTCGTGTCCCTGATCCCTCCTCTCGCTGCAGGAACACTTCTTCGGCCAGGCGAGCCAGGGTAACCTGGCTTTGCCCAACCAGGACATGCTCTGGTGAGGCAACTACAACTAATGGATTTGTCAGAAAAGGCTCGGCCACCAGTCCCTCGACCTCAGGAGGTCGGCCAGCAATGACCAGATCGGCCTCTCCAGCCAGGAGAGAGGCACGAACTGCAGCACGATTGGCTACAGTCAGTTGGAGAGCCACATTGGGATGCTGCCGGTGAAAAGCACCCAACACACGCGGCAGGACGTATGTCCCCACAGTAGTATCGGCAGCAACCCGCAGCGGCCTACTCACCGTCGTCATGCTGCCACGCCACTCTTCCATGGCCCACCATGCTTCGTCTGCAGACGAGACCACTTGTTGTGCATGGGAATACAACTCGCGCCCTTCATCTGTCAGCGTAAGGTGTTTGCCCCGCTGCTCAAGCAGGGTCAACTGCGTCGTTCGTTCCAACTCTGCCACCAGTGCTGAGGCTGTGGGTTGCTGGCAGCCAAGTTCCTGCGCAGCTCGCGTGTAACTCAGGAGTCGTGCGACAGTACAGAAGACCCGCAGTTGACGAATGGTGAGGCTGTCAAGACGCGGTAGCCTCATTTAAAAACTCCAATCTATGCGAAGTATAGGAAAGTGCAGCTTGATCTTATAGATTATACCACGTATCCTTTTAACATGGGCTTAGTGGAGGCGAGGGAAGAACTATGGTTGTTGGGAGGTCAGTCGCGCTTGCTCTCTGCTCACTAGTTTTCAGACGTCCCGGATGGTGTGTACGACCATCCGAATTATGGGGCTGAAGTGCAGTTCTTCTCAAACAGATGATCGAAAGGCACATCAAGTCAGAAAGTAAGGGAACCATGTATTGTGACTGCACAAGCCATCATGCCGAATGCTGTGTCGCAGACGCTTATCACTTACCGGTGGAACAAGCCTTGCAACGCTATCTGCCATGTCTGTGTGATTGTCATGAGGATGAAGACGGCAGGCCAGTGACGGAGCAGGAATGGGATGAATTGCAGGCCATCTCGACGCGGCTGTTCCGGCCTGCGCCTACACACTTCTATTCATTCCCTACAGCATCATTTCAGGCCAATAGGCACCTTTCAACATGCTCCGCGTGGGAATCGCGGGAGACAGTGCTGCTGGCAAACAGCAGGTGAAGCTATCGAGGCCAGGGACACATGGCACAAGGAGGTTAGAGAACGATATGGTTACATCATTTGGAACGAGCCCGCGTCCGATCATCCTGGGAATCGTGGGAGACAGCGCCGCAGGCAAAACGACGCTGAGTCGAGGTATCACCAAGATTCTGGGTCCTGAGCGTGTCTCAGTGCTCTGCACAGACGACTATCATCGCTATAATCGGAAGCAGCGCAAGGAACTGGGCATCACACCTTTGAACCCGGCATGCAACTATCTTGATGTGATGGCACAGCACCTGCAACTGCTTCGTGCTGGTGAGCCCATCCTGAAGCCCCACTACGATCACAAGCGAGGCGACTTTGGACCACCACAGTACATCGTTCCAAAGCCTTTCCTGATCGTTGAGGGGTTGCTCGGCATGTACTGGCAGGAGATGCGCAGCGCCTACAGTGTGCGCGTCTTTCTCAATCCACCTGAAGAATTGAGACGGCGTTGGAAGATTCGCCGCGACACCACGCAGCGTGGGTACACGCAGGCAGAGGTACTGCGCGAACTCGACATTCGCGAGTCGGATTCGGCGGCCTATATCCGGCCACAACAGTATTACGCAGACGTCGTGGTATCTTTCTATCCTGGCGTATCGTCTCAAGCTGAGCTGGGCGATGACGCGCATCTCAATGTGCACCTGACCTTGTATGGTACGCTGCCTCATCCCGACCTGAGCGAAGTCATCGCTGAAGACCGGTCAGGCTGCGTGCGTGCGACGTTGGGCCGCGAGGGTGGACGTGCAGTCGAGTATCTGGAGATCGATGGTGCTATCCCTGACGAACCGGCTGCCGCACTTGAGCGGTGCATTCTTGATCATCTGGATGCATGCGGAGCCGCTCCACTGGCAGACCTTGGTCAATACTCCGATCCCCAGGTCCGGCATAGTCATCCACTAGCACTGACCCAGTTGCTCCTTGTATATCATCTGCTCCGCGCAAAGCAGCGTGAGGAGGTTGAAGTATGATGCTGGGAAAGGAGAGATTGGTTGAAGATTGGTATCAATGGATTCGGACGTATCGGTCGCTTAGTTCTGCGCTCTGCGCTCGCCCGTGGCGTCGACCTGGACATCGTCGCGATCAATGATCGAGGCGATGCCTCAATCAACGCCCATCTCTTCCAATTTGACTCTACCTATGGGCCCTTTTCGGGCCGTGTGAGGGCAGAAGACAATCGGATCATCATTGATAGAAGATCTATCGCGATCGTTTCGCATCTCAACCCGCTGGATATCCCCTGGCGCTCACTCGGGGTGGAGTTGGTGATCGAAGCCACCGGGGCCTTTACCATCGCCGACCAGGCGGCGGCACACCTGGAGGCCGGGGCAGAGCGCGTGCTGGTGACCGCGCCATGCAAGGGGTGTGATGTTACGCTGGTGACCGGTGTGAACGAACACGACTACAACCCGGCAGAGCACCAGATTATTTCCGCGGCCTCCTGCACGACGAACGGATTGGCTCCAGTGGCGAAAGTCCTGCACGAGCGCTTCGGACTGCGTTCTGGCATGATGAGTACGATCCATGCCTACACTAACGACCAGCGCATCCTTGACCGCAGTCACACTGACCCACGGCGGGCTCGTGCAGCAGCCGAAAACGTCATCCCGACCTCGACTGGCGCTACCAAGGCGCTGGGCCAGGTTATTCCTGCCCCGGCGGGCAAGTTTCACGGCGTTTCCTACCGCGTGCCGACGATCACGGTCTCAGTTATTGACCTGGTAGCCGAGCTGGAACAGGAAGCAGCAGTGAAGGAGATCAATACCGCCTTTGCACAGGCTGCCTCCGGGCCACTGTCGGGAGTCCTTGGCTATACCGACCTGCCTTTAGTATCCAGCGATTTCCGTGGGGACAGCCGATCAAGTGTCATAGATGGTTTGATGACCGCTGTGCTTCAGAACAAGCGTATGGTGCGGGTCGTCTGCTGGTACGACAATGAGGGGGGGTATGCCAGCCGTGTCGCCGATGTCGCTTACTTTATCAGCGAGTGTGAGTCCAGCGGACAGCGCCCGGAACGGGTGCGGGTTGTCGAACGCGAACAGATGGAGCAAGCACTCCATAGTCTCTGGCTGTAGGGATGAAAGGTGGGGTATGATTAGCAAGTGTACATAAGGCGTGAATGGCAGGAAATGAAAGACGAACATGGAAACAGATGAACTCAGCGATGAGTTTCTGATGGAAGCCATTGCTGGTAGAGCCATGTGGGCGCTAGAACGTCTCTATCACCGCTACAGCAGGAGATGCTATGTACTGGCCTATCGCATGACCGCTGATAAAATGGTCGCCGAAGAGTTGGTACAAGATACTTTCTTTGCCGTCTGGCAAAGTGCTACATCATACTCTCCACAAGCGAGCCCAGTTCATGGTTGGCTCTTCTCCATCATCTACCACCGCACCGTTGACTATTTACGTAGTGTGCAATGCAGTTCCGCACTGCAACAGGTATCGTGGCAGGAAGTTGAAGCGTATGAGCGTTTCTTCTTATCAGACGTATGGGAGCAAGCATGGAGTTCTGTACAGAAAGCAGAGCTGCATACGTGTCTAATGCAATTGCCTGCAGAGCAACGGGAAGTAATTGAACTCGCGTTTTTTGGGGGATTGACACACTGCGAGATCGCCCAGTTTTGCCATATGCCCATCGGCACTGTCAAATCGCGCATACGACTGGGGATGAGTCACCTCAGGCGAGAGCTTGAGAAAGAAGGATTCGGGAAAACTCTTTCTTACAAAAGGAACTACGGTAAAGCTAAGTCAGGTCAAGCAGCACCGGTAATTGTTCAGGCGACGGAGGGTGGATGTCGCACAGGCTATGAACTGTATCGAGAAGGGTCTAGCAAGTGTTTTGGTTATACAGAGTGGGAACATCTTATCGAGCAGATCGAGATGTTCGAGTTCCGTGGAACCGAAGGGTGCTTCATCGCACGGAAAGAAAAACGAGCCCACGGTCGTGCCTACTGGTACACCTATACTTGGGGAAGTGGGGGCAGACGAAAGACCTACCTTGGTCGACCAGCAGAACTCACACTTGCACGTATGGAGGCGATGGCAAGGAAATTGAATGAGGAGTTGCGAAGCGACTAACATTACATCCTACTTGAAAACTCGGAGATAGCGCACCACATCCTCAAATGTAATCTGTACATAATCTAAAGCCGTATTACAAAATGCGGTAATAGGGTGTCCTTCGTGAATTGCAGTCGAATATGGCTGTGGCTTCTTTGTATATTTGGTATCTTAGCAGGCCATGAGCGGACAGCGCTCAAGGAGGTACAGCATGGCGACCAGAACGCAGGTGGAGGAAGTCCACATCGTCTGGATCACGGCTGGACTGGGCTGTGACGGGGATTCAGTAGCGATCACCGCGGCTACCCAACCCAGCATCGAGGATATTTTGCTGGGAGCCATACCAGGGCTCCCCAAGGTTCATCTCCATAACCCCGTAATTGCCTATGAAGTTGGCGACAGCTTTATGACGTGGTGGTATAAAGCAGAGCGAGGTGAACTCGACCCCTTTGTGCTCGTGGTGGAAGGATCGATTCCCAATGAGAAGATCAAGAATGAGGGCTACTGGGCAGCTCTGGGCACTGACCCGACGACAGGTCAGCCAATTACGACTTGTGAGTGGATCGATCGGTTAGCACCCAAGGCTCTGGCAGTAGTGGCAGCAGGTACCTGCGCCACTTATGGTGGCATCCACTCCATGCAGGGTAATCCTACGGGTGCCATGGGTCTTCTTGACTATCTCGGCTGGGATTGGAAAACTACTGCGGGCATTCCAATCGTCTGTGTTCCTGGATGCCCAGTGCAGCCGGACAACTTCATGGAGACCTTACTTTACCTGCTTTACCAGGTAGCGGGAATGTCCCCGATGATTCCTCTGGACGAGGCACATCGACCGACCTGGCTCTTCGGCAGGACCGTCCATGAGGGATGCGACCGGGCCGGATACTACGAGCAGGGCGATTTTGCTACTACCTACGATTCACCGAAATGCCTGGTGAGGCTGGGGTGTTGGGGACCAGTAGTGAATTGCAACGTACCTAAGCGAGGCTGGATGGCCGGTATCGGTGGTTGCCCCAATGTCGGA
>JBKPBA010000031.1:0-8141 GCA_046726675.1 Chloroflexota bacterium | reverse complement strand
GAGCACGGGAGTGGGTGGACCATCAGTTATTTCGATGCCACGGGCGGGCTGACCGAATTCCAGCTGCTCAAAACGCTCACCTGCGGCTTCACGAATCCAGGCAAGCTTCTCCTCTATCGGAGGGAACAACAGCATGATATCGGCTTCGCGTGCCGCAAGAGTCACCATCCGGCGACCGGTACTGCCAATGAGAATGGGGGGATGTGGCTGTTGGACCGGCCTGGGAACCGGGCGCAGGTCCGTCGTGGTGTAGTAGGTGCCTGAGAAATTGACGGGTTCGCCGCTGAAGAAGTGTTTGATGATGGAGAGTCCCTCTACAAAGCGTGCGTAGCGTCTGCCTGCCTGATCAAAAGGGATGCCGAGCTGCTGAAAGTCGAGTGGGTAGGTGCCCAGGCCCAGGCCAAGTTCGACGCGACCATCGGAAAGTTGATCCAGTGTGGCGATCTCTCTGGCAAGCAGGGCAGGATGACGATAATCGTTGACGAACACGAAGCTTCCGACGCGCAACCTCGTCGTCGCAGTAGCTGCCACCGCGAGTGCACTGATCGTGGCGAACGGGGCACCGAGAATATCCGCGACCAGAAGAGAGGAGTAGCCCAGTTCCTCTGCGCGCTGTGCGAGAGCAATCCAGGCCGAACGCGAAGGAGCGCCTGCGCTAATCACACCGAAACGAAACGCTCTGTTGGCCATAAAACGACCCTTTCTTTCAGTTCGTATCTGTTCATCGAGACTACATTCGTGTCCATTTGGGAAGTATCTTGATGGAGTTTGGAGAGCTCTTCTGTGAATGCGTGGTCTCACAACCGCTCATGTTTGAGCAAACTCATCACTAGCGTCGTTGTACGAACTTTGCCAGAAGCATTCCCACATGGACATGATCTGTTTGTACGGAAAGCGGCCTTACTCGCTCATCGCCGGCAAACGTTCCGGCGTCACCTCTTCTCCGCGTGCCCTCACCTCCTGATAGGCTCGGATGGCTGAATCTCGTCCCACAATCAGAGCCAGGACGATGGAAGCAGCGCAGAAGATCAGCACTACCCAGAAGGTATCGTTCAGCCCCTGGGTTGCCGCGTGCTGGGTGACGCAGGCTCGCACGGTGGCCTGGTTGAAGGTGGAACCGGTTAGCTGCGCGCAGGTGGCGGCGACTCCGCTGAACTGGTGCGTTGTCAGGCCCGCCTTGATCGCCTGCCCGATCGAGAGGCCATGACTCGTCGCCTGCTGGGTCAGGTAGGTGGTCAGGCTCGCCACACCGATGGCGCTGGCAACCATGCGGGTGACCGTGACCAGCGAGGAGGCCCTGGCCACGGCCCGGTTGCTCACTTTCGAGAGGGCCATAGTTTGTAGTGCCGGTATCGTGAAGCCCAGCCCCAGGCCGCGCAGGACCAACCAGAGTTGCAGCGACTGGCCGGGTGTGTTGACCTCCAGCTGCGTCAGGCTGTACGTACCGACAACGAGCAGGACCAGGCCGGTCGCTGCCAGCAGACGCGGGCCTACCCGGTTATACAGCGTTCCTGAGAGCGCTATGCCGACGCCCATCGCCAGCCCCTGGCTGATCAGCAACTCACCGGCGAAAAGCGCGGTATGGCCCTGGATATTCTCAAAGAAGAGCGGGAGCAGGAACAGGCTGCCAAAGAACACCCCTGAGACAAGCCATAAGAGCAGATTCGCGATCGTGAACGTGTAACTCGCGAACAGGTGCAGGTCTATCACCGGGTCACTCACGCGCAGTTCGACCACGATGAAGGCCAGCAGCACTGCCAGCCCGCCGATGATGAAGGCCAGCACCGTCGCATTGTTCCAGCCGAACGCGCCGGCCGAGGTCAAGCCGTAGACCAGCACGCCAAAGCCGACCATCGAGAGTAGTAGACCCCCAATGTCAAAGCGGTTCCTGCCTGCCGGCTTTGCTTGATTTTCAGGCTCCGCTTTCCGTCCTGAGAGTACCAGCAGAGCCAGGATCAGCGCCACCACGCCGATGGGCAGGTTGATGAGAAAGATCGCGTTCCAGGCGAAACTGGTGCTTAGATAGCCACCGATAGTCGGACCAAAACCTGGGGCCATCACGGCCGGAATGCCAAGGAGCGCATTGGCCGGCCCGCGCTCGTTCGGCGGGAAGATGCGAAAGATGATCGCGAACGCCATCGGCAGCAGCGCGCCCCCGCCGATGCCCTGGAAGACACGGAAGGCGATCAGTGCTTCTTTTGTTGGTGCGAGCGCACAGAGCGCCGAGCCGGCAGTAAACAGGGTCAGCGCGATGAGAAAGATCAGCTTTGTGCCGACCCGATCGCTCAGATAGCCAACGATAGGAATCACCGCCGCCTGCGCCAGGAAATAGGCGGAGGCTACCCACGTAATGGTTTCAAAATCGGTATGGAACGCTTTCTGCATCTGCGGCAGCGTCACGCTGACAATCGTCGTATCTAGAATAGCCATAAACAGGCCTACGACGACCACCGCCGCCACTCGCCAACGGGATGCTTTTGTCATTGTTCAGACCCTTCTGTTGGGGCATTGAGGATGCCATGCAAGACGAGTTCAACAATCTGCTGGGCTTCACATGCGGAGCCAACGGCCAGAGATTCCTGCTATCCCATGGCAGGAAGAACCCCAAGCTGTTGCATCAAGCCCAGGGCATCGAGGTCGGCCCACTGTTCGGCGATCTTGCCACCCACGAAGCGGAAGATATCGGTGCCGCTAAACGTCACGTGCTTCCCAGTTGGGGGAAGACCCTGAAAGGCCCCTTGATGCGTGCCACGCCAGGTGTTGCGAATCGCTACCCTGTCCCCCTCAGCGACCATGTCCTCAGTCGTGAGCTGGAGGTCGGGGAAGGCGGAGGTGTAAGCGGCCATCAACTGTTTGGCACCCTCGATGCCAGCAATGGGTGGGCTGCCAGGAAGGTGTAAGACGTAGGTCGGGGCGAGCAGCTCGTCAAAGAGAGCCGGGTTGTGCACACCCTCCTCATAAAAGCGGCGAACGAGAGCCTTGTTGTCTTCGGTGGACATGGGATAGTCTCCTTTCGTGCTCACGATGTGAAACACCGGATGATGCAACGCTTCCCGCTCAAAGTCGGCGAGCGTGGATTGCGGGGTCACGTGAAAGTAGGGCTTGATAAACGAGACGCGTTGCGATTCTCTGAGGAATTGTTTGAGAATTGGTGCTGCCTCTCGCGCCCCAAGCTCGACAACTCCGATGGCTTCGGTGCGACGCCTCCGCGTGAGATGCGCCTGGCCAGCGGCCCGCAGGTTACGTACCCAGTTCACTTCTCCAAAAGCTGCAACTAGAAAGCTTGTGCCGCTGTTTTCCACCAGTGCGACCGGGATCGTGTAGATCTTTCCGCTCGTGCGCCCTCGCACGGAGAGTAGGACTGAGGGGCCGACTGGCAACCCGAGGCGTAAGAGGGTGGTGAGGATGGTGGAGACCACCCGCAGGCCAGCGGTCATGTGAAATGGTTGTCTCATGCAGATTCTCCTTGTTCATCTCCGCTCGTTGCTACGACGCAGATCGCTCGCCCGCGCCTGCCTCTGCGCTTCGCTTCGCCAGGACCTGCGCAGACAGGTTCCCAAACATCCTGGTTGCCAGTCGGCGTGGCATCAAGGCGGCCAGTATGCGGTTCATGCGCCCAGCAATGTGAGTGGCACGATTGGCACCCAGCGCGGCCAGCCCCTCGGCCACACACTGCTCGGGTGACATCGGCTTGAGGATCGCTGGCAGGTCGAAGCCACTGGCTGCGAGCAGGGGCGTCTCCGTCGCGCCTGGCAAGAGGACGGTGACATGCACGCCCTCCTTTTGCAACTCGCCATGGAGCCCCTCTCCGAGCGTCAGCACATACGCTTTGGCGGCGGCATACTCCGCACTGAACGGGATCCCCTGCAGGCCCGCCGTCGATGCGGTCAGCAGCAGTCCACCGCGTCTGCGCTGGGCCAGGTGCTGCCCGAAATGGTGCGCCACATCCAGATGTGCTTTGACGTTGAGACGCAGGCTCTGCTGCAAGCGCCTATCGTCCAGGGTCACAAACTCTCCAAGCATCCACGTCCCCGCGTTGGAAACCACGAGACCAATGTCCAGATCATGCGTTGCCTCCTCGAGCTTGCTGAGGAAATGCTCATCGGCGAGGTCCACCCCAACGGCGCGATACTGCACGCCGAACTCAGTGGCGAGTCTGCCCCCAAGCTCTTCCAGTGCGGAGAGCCGCCGGGCGACGAGAACTATATGTAATCCGCTGGCCGCCAGTTGCCGCGCGAATTCCTTGC
This sequence comes from Chloroflexota bacterium, assembly GCA_046726675.1. Classification (GTDB taxonomy): domain Bacteria; phylum Chloroflexota; class Ktedonobacteria; order Ktedonobacterales; family Ktedonobacteraceae; genus DATMNR01. Next base: position 3,894 of record JBKPBA010000031.1, on the reverse strand, counting down.
CAATCCCTGAGGAGGCCCCGGTCACGATGGCCCAGGGTCCAAACGTGTGGGGATCGATCTGTGTTGCTGGGGAGGTCATGATGCTTTCCGTTTCTATTGGGGCTACGCCCAACCTACCGCTCAGAACGAGCGAATCCATTGTGTCAGTTGCTCGGCCTCACGCTCGACGTACTCTGGGGTGTGAAAACTCTGGGTCAAGAGTATCGCCCCCTCCACGGCTGAGAGCAGATGCACGGCCAGGTCTTCTGACTCCTCTCCCTTGCCAAGCGCCCGGAGCTGCGTCGCAAGCCAGGCCAAGAGTTCGTTGAAGATCCCGCTGGCGTGGTGCGCCAGCGGGCCACCCTGCTTGTGCAGTTCTGCGCAGAGCGTCCCAATGGGGCAACCGCTCTGAGCAAGCCTCTGGCTCTCGCCGAGCATGTGCTGAATGAAAGCCTGGAGGCGGGCCTTGGGATCAGGGTCGCTGTCCCACTGCTGACATGCTTCCCGATAGCTGCGGAGGTAGTGTTCGACCAGGGCCTCGCCGATCGCCTCCTTCGTCTTGAAAAAGTAGTAGACCGTGCCCAGGGGCACCTGAGCCTGCTGGGCAATATCAGCCAGGGTGGTCTGATGAAAGCCCTGCTGGTGGACCAGGGTCACCGCCATTTGGATCAACCGCTCACGTTTGTCGGTCTGTCGTGGCGACATCGTGCGTTCTCCACTTCTTGTAGTATAGTAGTTAGTTAACCAACTATGGTGAAGTATACCTGAAAGATGTGCTTCTGTCAAGGGGAGGACGTGCGAGTCGGAAAGTGGCCTGTGTTTCCTTCTCACGAGAGGGAGGCTGGGGGCAAGCCCATGCGCCTCATGTGTAGCCGATGATCAGACCATATCCAAACAACAAGGATGTAAATCACGGAATGAAATGGGAGGAATCTGTACAATTCTGTGGGTTATGATGACCTCAAAAAAGCCAGAGAGCGGCCCGTAATTATCAAATTCTGGCCCATTTCATTCCATGATTTACAATAGCGCCATCGGGGATTCTTCTGGAATAAATAGGCTATCTTGCCTTGTATAGTGATCGTGTAGGGCTGTTAAAGGGATGTGTTTAGCTATGGGAGGCGGAACTCTATTTTTGTCAGGAAAGGATTGTGTATGCTTGATGTTACGACAGAGTGGGGAAAACACGTCGAGCAGCGTTTGCAGTCTAATATTATTGCATGGTTGACGACCGTGGGGGGCGATGGACGCCCATATACCGTCCCCGTCGGGTTTTTGTGGGAGGGGCAGACGCTGCTGATTTTCAGTCAGCCAAAAAAACAGAAGCTGCGGAATATACGTAAAAACCCACGCGTTACTCTGGCACTCGATGAGACAGAGCAGGGTAACGATGTGGTAATTGTCGAGGGGATAGCAGAACTGATCGATGATCCACAGATAAGCGTGGAGATGCCCGCATATGTGGAAAAATACGGTGCGCTCGTTCAGAGCATGGGATGGACGCCCGAATCGATGGCCGCTGATTATTCCCAAGCGATTCGGGTGACTCCTACGAAGTTCAGAAGCTGGTGTAAATCACGGAATTAAATGGAGGAATCTGTACAATTCTGTGGGTTATGATGACCTCAAAAAAGCCAGAGAGCGGCCCGTAATTATCAAATTCTGGCCCATTTCATTCCATGATTTACAACAAGGACGCAGTAACTGCCCGAAGCGTTCGAGCTATTTACAACTTTCTCTGATGATACCCTAGATGGGGAGCGGTTTTTCCAGGAAAGTTTGTCCCGGTGCTCACATTTGAGGGCAAGTGCTCATGTTTGAGGGCCAAACCTGCTCACTTGGTAGGACATTTACCACTTCTTCATACCCTGACCCGCAGGAAATCTATGTTGAGGAGGTATGGCGATTGAATGAGAACGATGCACTTACCGAATTGGTTGTCAGTACTGCTGGCGGTTTTGTGCGAGCTGAAGACTGCAAATTCATTGAGTTTCTAAAGGTAGTGGAGAATTAAGATTATGGCAGAAAGTAACGATACTCCAATTCAGTCTGTCCATGCAGATGCACCCATCAAGTCTGTGCAAACTGGGGAGTCAAACGGTCTAGTAAGAGAGGGATATCAACCAGTAGAGCGAAAAGGATATCAGCCACAAACAGAACCTCACCGCTCATCTCCACCTCAGAGCATAGGTGGGCTTATTCCAGTTAATTCTACCACGCAATCAGCACAAACAGGGACGCCTCCGGCTGCTCCCGTTCAGCCACAGAGTAGTACAACTATTCCTGCTGCCTCGGAAAAGACTGAGTAATATAGACAGGATTTCAGCCATTTGGAAAGAAGACGCATCAAAAGTGAAAGTGGATATCCGCGATAAGCGTCTGTTAAGAGAAGTCGCTCATTCTTCATCAGGGTGTTAGGCAAAAAAGAAGGCTGCTGATCTAGACTAAGACGGTAATCTCTGCTATGATGGAAAGGAGATCGCTGAAAGCAGCGTCATGGAAGAGGGAAGGAAACCGTCATGGAGCAAGAGCAACGACAAGCAGCCAAACGGCAGATGCTCGCGTTGATGCAAGCCGGTCAGCCCTGGCAAGCAGCAGCAGCGGCTGCGGGCATCCAGGTGAGTCGGTCCACGGCCTATCGGTGGCAGCAAGAGGTTCGCACGCGAGGAGAAGCCGCCCTGCAAGATGGCAGACATGGACATCCGGCCAAAGTTCGTCCCCCGGTGCTCCGCTGGCTTGAGTCGAGGTGCCAGGGAGCCCCACAGACACCAAGCCGTCAGCTGCAAAGGGAGCTGCAAGAGCAGCTGGGGGTGCTCATCAGCATCGGTCACCTCAATGCGGTTCGAGCCATGTATGGCTGGAGCAACCCCACTCCCCAGGCGGGAAAAAAATCACCTATCGGCTGAGGTAAACGTTCAGAAAGGGGCAGGAGGACTGTTGTTGCTCGCAGCCGCCAACGAGACGGGTTTGCTCTCTGAGGTAGAGACGGCCATTGCCTCATGTCCACCTTCGAACACTCCGTCTCTGCTCTCTAGCTCCCCGCGTTGTCGCCGCCAGCTGGTGCTGACCTTACTGTTCCTCAACCTGGGAGGATTGCGTCGTACCAGAGACTTGCGAGGATATACAGGAGATACGCTTGGACTGGTAGCAGGAAGGCCTCGGGCCTATGGGTATTGCCATACGGAGCGGTTCCTCAGTCAGTTGGCCAGGGCTGATGGAGCCGAAGCACTGACCACGGCTCTGGGCAAGTGGACCACACAGCTGTGGTCATGCTGCGCTCAAGACCGTGATGAGGAGTCGGCTTGTCTTTATATCGATGGGCACCGCAAACCTGTCTATGCGGATTGCCTGCTTCCGCGTGGACTCGTCGGTCGTTCGGGCAAGATTCTGGGCAGTCGTGCCCTCGTGCTGCTGCATGACGAGCAAGGTCATCCTCGCCTGGCGACAACCTCTCGTGGGGATCAGCATCTGACAGCAGGACTGCCCCACGTGCTGGCTCGCTATGAACAAGCAGGCGGGAAAACGGCACACGCACGCATCATCGTCGACCGAGAAGGCATGGCAGCACCGTTCTTGAGAGATCTGGCTCAAGCAGGACAGACGGTGATAACCGTCTTGCGAACCGATCAATACGCGGGGCTGGAGTCCTTCACGGATAGCGGTACGTTTCTCCCCCTGACCTACGACCGCAAAGGTCAGCTCATCCGCGAGGTGGCCCAAGCCTGCTTCGCGCTTCCCTTGCCCGATCAAGCAGGTCAGTTCCTCCCGCTGCGGGTGGCTCTCATCCGCGACTTGCGTCGTCAGGTCCCGTGCTCCCCACACGAGGAAGAAACGGAGCAAGATGGGCGCGTGCCTGCCTGGTGGTACGATGGCTGGCAAGCTGAGCCGACAGAAGCTGCGCCGACAACGGCAAAG
>JBKPBA010000030.1:0-5002 GCA_046726675.1 Chloroflexota bacterium | reverse complement strand
CCCGTGATCTGTGGCATCTGCGCAATCGCTTGCTGTGTATGTCCCTGATGCACACGCTGTGTGTGTTGTTCAATGTGCAAGATCAGGCTCCTCCGCTTCAATTGGATCGGTTGGTTGCTTAAAAAACTTGCACATCGGGTTAACTAAGAAAATTTTGCTGATGTACCGCCTTTTCAAATGTATTCAATTCCCGTTTATCTGGTTATTAAGCGAATTTCGGAACGTGAATGACTGGATAGCAGGTCGATTAGACGGCAGGCAGCACAACGGGAAGAAAAATAGCATCGCAGTGCTAGATGGGGTGCGCGGCGTAGCTATCCTTATGGTCATTGTATTCCATGTCAATCGCGTGACCGGGGACAATCTCTGGAACCCGCGCACAAATCCGCTCGCTTCGTCTGTCTCTACGGCAGGTGGAATAGGTGTAACTCTTTTCTTCGTGTTGTCTGGTTTCCTGCTTTTCATGCCTTTTGCGAAGGCGCTCCTCTTTAAAATAAACTGGCCGCTGACGAGCGTCTTCTATATGCGGCGTGTGTTACGCATTGTACCTGCATACTATGTATCTCTTTTCCTGTTAATCCTATTACAACACCCTGAATATCTGCATCGTGATCATCTAAATTCCCTTGTTCTATTCCTAACCATGTTTATGGATTCCTCACGAGCAACATTTCGGCAGCTTAATGGTCCATACTGGACGCTAGCAACCGAATGGCAGTTCTATATGCTCCTGCCGCTCATTGCCATCGGCATAGCTTTTGTGGTAAGTCGTGTTCCCATCAAAAAGCGCTTACCAGCAGTCACAGCATGCCTTGTTGGAATCATTATCTGGGGCTTGTTTATACGCTACTGGGGACTCTATTTTTTGAAGCATCATTCGCAAACTTTTCTGGTTCCACGCACTGACCTCAATGACATTCTATTTTTTCTATTTGGCATAACCGGTAAATACACCGAAGATTTTGCGGTTGGTATGCTTATTAGTGCTTGCTACATTTACTCGCAACATCCATCGACCGGTAAAAAAGTAGTGCAGATATGGAAGCGCCTCAGTCCATGGTTGTGGACTGGTGGTATTCTGATACTGGTTTTCAGTACTATGTGGCATTATAAGGACGCTTATGCGTCGTGGAGCTGGCCATTTATCCCAACTGCTATGATGATGAGGTATGATTGGTTGAGTGATATGTTACTAGCGATTGGCTTTGGGGCCTGTATTGCTGCTATCCTCTATGGAAGCACCGGATTGAAAGCACTATTCAATTGGCCTGTACTGCGTTGGGTAGGCTTAATTTCATATAGTCTTTATATTTGGCATCTACCGTTGCTCGTTCTCTTTCAGTCTCGTGTTATGCCACTGTTGCAAGGTCTGCATTTGAATCGCTTTGCAATCTATAGCCTGTACTGGGTTTGGGTGCTTTTGATCATTTTCCCATTTTCGTTCCTATCCTATCTCATAGTTGAGAAGCCCTGGATGAGGTTGGGTGACCATTGGCGTGTTGTCATCGAAAAGAATCACCGCGAAAAACTGAAAAAGCAAGAGGATCAGGCAGCACGCCAACAAACATATACAGAACAGGAAGTTGCTCCTACTTTACCTCAAGAGGCAATTACAAAATAAAAACCCACACAAAATTGTGATACGCTCCCGGCTGTTTCCGTTGACATTGCTCTCTTTTGCTGTCTATAATTCTTTACAGAACCGCATACTCTTTGTTGTGGTGAAAGTTGTCTGCTTCGTCGTGGAAGCAACAGTTTCGCGACACCCGCCAACCAGTCGGATGCCGGCCTGCGTTCTTCTACCCAAAGCGAAGCGTACATCCCTGGAGGAGAACCTCATATGGCGAGCACAGATGGACTTGAAGACATAGTAGCAGCGCATTCCTACATCTGCGATCTGGATGGCAAACTTGGTAAACTATCGTATTTTGGTCTGGATATTCACGACTTAGCGCATTTTTCTACGTTTGAAGAGACTGCTTACTTGCTCTGGCATGGTGTCTTGCCGACAAAAGAGCAGCTAGAAGATGTAAATGCACAGCTTCGTGCAAACCGTGCACTCCCCGAACCTGTAAGCGAGTTCATGCGATTACTACCTAGATCCTCTACGCCGATGGATGTATTGCGCACTACTGTCTCAGCCCTCTCTTCTTTTGACCCCGATGCTGGTGACAACTCACCTGAAGCAAATCGCCGCCGTTCAATCCGCCTGACAGCAGTAATGCCCACTATTGTTGCACGTTGGGATCGCCTTCGCAATGGCAAAGAGCCAGTTGCTCCGTTGATAGATGGGAACCACGCTACAAATTTTCTGTATATGCTCACAGGAGAGATGCCAGACGACTACAAATCCCATATGTTGGATATCGTTTTAATCTTGCACGCCGATCACGAACTCAATGCATCTACCTTTGCCGCGCGTGTAACGGCTGGTACTCTGGCCAGTATGTATGCTGCTATTACTTCGGCTATTGGCGCTCTCTCCGGTCCACTCCATGGAGGTGCGAATGAACAGGTCATGCGCATGCTCTTGAAGATTGGTGAAGTCGATCGCGCTCCCTCCTATATTGAGGGAGCGTTAGAGCGCAAAGAACGCATTATGGGGTTTGGACATCGAGTGTATAAGACTGAGGATCCTCGCGCTACTCACCTGCGACAGATGTCCAAAGAGCTGGGTGAGCGTACCGGTGATAGTCGCTGGTACGAGATTTCGCGCATCATCGAGGAACATATCAAAGAGCAAAAAGGTCTGAATCCTAACGTCGACTTTTATTCGGCTTCTGTCTACTACATGATGGGCATTCCGGTTGATCTGGATACGCCCATTTTCGCGTGTAGCCGTGTAACTGGATGGACTTCTCATGTGCTGGAACAGTATGCTAATAACCGTCTTATTCGTCCTCGTGCCGAGTACATTGGTCCGAAGAATGTAGAATATGTACCGGTTGAGCAGCGAGGATAGCATAAATCAAGACGCCTGATTATCTCAGCCAATACCGAGATAATCAGGCGTCTTGATTTAGAGGAGTTTTTTTACATCCCTTTGCATCTCCGCATAACTTTGATAGCGTAACTCCCTTTCTTCCTGAAGAGCGCGACTGAGGATTGCTTCAAGTTCTGGTGAAATCAGCGGGTTGAGCGTGCGTGCTGCTGGAAACGAGGGATAATGGGGTGGCGCAACATTCGTGAGCGCATGGTGCATACTTGCAGCAAGCATGTAAATACAAGTGCGATGATCGTAGGGTGTGTCTTTCACCGGTATGTACGCTGAGGTAGCGATCTTGCGTGTTGTGCGATGATTGCTGATTGCATTATGCATTTCAGGCGGAGGCGCGGGAATCTGAAAGCCCGTCAGCATGGCGCGCCCGCGCGTATTTTCGATGATGATATTGGAAGGCGAAATGTCAAAGTGTCGCAGGGGAGGCCCTTGCTGATCCAATGCAATCAATATATTCAGCATGTTATTCATATAGCCTAGAACTTCGCGTTCAGAAAGTGGACGAAGTAACTTTTGCAGCAGTTCTTCCATGCTTTCACCATCGACATATTTGAGCACCAGGTAGTAGTGTTTCCCCTCGACAAAACGGTCAAGTACAGCAGGAATCAGTGGATGATGCAGCCGTAATTGAGGTACGGTCGCTTTCTCGTAGTAAATAAGTTCCTTTGCGCGGCGAGCTACAGGAACGTCGGTACACTCCCAGCGTTTCAGCACAATCTTTTGATCATTTACCCGTGTATCGGTGGCGATGGCCGTCATCACTTTTGTTTCCTCAGTATGTTTCAAAACATGTTTGATGACATAGCGTCCCTGGCGAGCGCTGACTCCTGAAAGAGGACTATGCGCCACCATCGTGGGTGGTATGGTGAGTCGACCGCAGATTGAGCAACAGCGCTGCCCAAAGCGCACGGGTGTTTCACAATAGGGACAACTACGGTCATCGTAATCGGCACCGCAAGCGCTACAACGGCGCGAGCCACTGCGATTCTGGTGCCCGCAACGCTGGCAGGCATAGCGTTGCAGAGCTGTTTGTACTGCGCCGGTATAGTTCTCGGCAAACTCTACGATGTTGCTATAACGCTGGTGATAATCCTTGGCCAGCGCTCGCACCAGCACAGCGCTTACCTCCACCGGAATCCGTGGATTCCACTGTTGTGGCGTGGGTGGCTCTTCTTTTAAATGGGCATTCCACATCTGCTCAATAAATTTGTAGGCAAAAGGCGCTCTACCCGCCAGCAATTCATAAATACAGACAGCGAGCGCATACTGGTCGGAGTCACGTCTTGGATTGCCTTGCCACTGTTCAGGTGGCATGTAGGGAGCAGTGCCTGTGACTTCACCCAGCGACGCATGTGTTTGCATCCCAAGATAGTATGTCGCGCCGAAATCAGCAAGCAGGATCTGTCCATTGCGTCCAATGAGCAGATTGCCGGGTTTGATATCCTGGTGAATAAGGCCATTCTCGTGAATGTAGTACAGGGCGGATGCCGCCTGCTGAATATATGGTACAAGCTCTTCGGCGTATGCAAGCCGCCTGCTGCCATCCTCTTTACGAAAGAGGTCATGAATAGTTTTCGGAGCATACTCCATCACCAGGTAGGGTCGTCCATCCTCAATCTGACCGAAGTTATAGACCGGGAGGATGTTAGGGTGTTGCAAGTGAGCAATGCGCTGCGCCTCGTCAAAGAAGCTGTCCTGCCCCTTTTCGTTGAACTGCTCGGTGCGCAGCACTTTGAGCGCCATTATGCGGCTGAGTGGCGCAGGTTCACGTACCTTGTAAACATGTCCGTAGGTGCCTGTGCCAACGAAGGAGACTACTTCGTAGATACCGATGTGCGCTCCCTTAATCAGAAAGTCGCATCTTTCACAGGTTTTGGCTCTTGCGGGATTTTCATGTCCCCCGCCTGCTAGCGGATTCATACAACGGGCCAATATTCTATCCTATCTCTTCATTTTATGAGGTCTGTGGTTTCCATTTTTCATTATATATGTACGCTCTAGCTG
>JBKPBA010000029.1:0-13448 GCA_046726675.1 Chloroflexota bacterium | reverse complement strand
AGTCAGCACTTACTAGCCCCCCCTCCTCCTTTGTATGGAAGAGTGCATGGAGTCACATCAGCTATTGAGCGAGTGGTACTGACAGCACTTGCTAAAGACCCAGAGCAGCGCTTTGTGAGTGTGAAGGCATTTGCCAACGCCTTTAAACAAGCCTGTCACTACCTGTTGCAGAGAGATCCAAGTGCTATGCCTCACCTGGTTACAATGCTATATGATGCGCCAATAGCCGAGGTTAATACTTCTGCGAGGCTTGAACAGCAAAAAAAGGGCATTTCACGACGCAAGCTTTTAGTCGGAGGGCTAGCAGCATTGGCAGCTCTTACTGGTGGCGCTACAATATTGGGGCTCACCGGTAAAATACCTGGCGTTGCTTTCGGTTCAGCGTCTACTCCAACGCCTGCGTCTAAAGTAATTCAACCTCCGGGAACCACTCTCTACACCTATCGTGGTCATTCTGATCAAGTATCGGCGGTAAAATGGTCACCTGACGGCACTCAGATCGCATCCGGCTCCTTCGATACATCGGTACAGGTCTGGGATGCCATGAGCGGGAACAATGTCTTGAGCTATCACGGTCACACAGACAAGGTGTGTACAGTTGCATGGTCACTCGATGGAACTCGAATTGCGTCCGGTGGTCTTGATGCTACTGTGCAGGTATGGGATTCTACCACATCAACTCAACTTTTCAGCTATAGCGGTCATTCTCGTGCAGTACGAGCTGTAGAATGGTCTTCCAAGCCTATCGGGAAGTATATTGCCTCTGGCAGCGCCGATAATACCGTGCAGGTCTGGGATGCAGGCACACGGGCGCTGGTCCATACCTATCGCGGACATACAAATGAAGTAAATACACTTGCGTGGTCACCTGATGGAACGCGAATCGCCTCGGCGGGAGTTGATAACACCGTGCAGGTCTGGAAATCTACTACCGGAGAGCTACTGGTCACATATACCGGTCATCCGAAAGAGATACAATCGGTAGCCTGGTCACCCGATGGAACACGTGTCGCTTCCGCGAGCTATGATCACACAGTCCAGATCTGGGATGCTAACTCAGGTAGTAGAATCACCACTTTTACAGGCCATTCCGATTACGTGAATGCAGTTACATGGTCACCAGATGGCAGGCAGATCGCTTCCGCAAGCCGTGATGGGACTGTGAGAGTATGGGATCCCTCTACAGGTGATATTAAAATCATCTATAATAAGCACTCCAACCAGGTGGTAGCTGTCAATTGGTCGCCAGATGGAACTCGGATCGCCTCAGGAGGATTGGACGATACTGTGCAGGTCTGGCAAGCAGTTTAGTTGCAGTAATATCATTAGCTTCACCCTTGTCTCTGATGTCCCTTGTATATCGGCTTCGTTGTGCATCGATTTGTTAGTTCGCCTGGCAACACACTCCTGGCAGAGAGGTAGATGATGGCCGTAATCGTAGGTCAGCAGTTTGGCAACTATCGCCTGATCCATCTATTGGGGCAAGGTGGCTTCGCCGAGGTTTACTTAGGCAAGCATATTCACCTGGATACGCTATCTGCGGTAAAAATACTGCATACTCAATTGTCACAGCTAGATGTAGACAGATTTCGTGATGAAGCGCGTACCCTTGTTAATCTGATACATCCTCATATTGTGCGCGTCCTGGACTATGGGGTCGAGAACACGACGCCTTTTTTGGTCATGGATTATGCGCCCAACGGAAGTTTACGCCAGCGTCATCCCCAGGGTCTCGTACTGCCATTATCGAATGTAGTCCAGTATGTTAAACAGATTGCCGATGCTTTGCAGTACGCTCATGATGTGAAGCTGATTCACCGTGATATCAAGCCGGAGAATATGTTGCTGGGGCGACGCAACGAAATCTTGCTGAGTGATTTCGGTGTTGCCCTGGTTGCTCAAACGACTAATTACCTGGAACCGCCAGAGATGGCCGGAACAATTGCTTATATGGCTCCAGAGCAAATTCAGGGTCAACCACAACCGGCCAGCGATCAATATGCATTAGGGGTTGTCGTCTATGAATGGTTGAGTGGAGAACATCCATTTTGTGGAAGCTTTGCTGAGGTTGTTGCCAAACACGCATTTGTGGCTTCACCGATGCTACGTGAAAAGAACCCATCAATCCCTCCTGAAGTTGAGGAAGTAGTACGCATAGCACTCGAGAAGAATCCGTATAATCGTTTTGCTAGTGTGCGGTCATTTGCTAGAGCACTGGAGCAGGCCAGTAAGGTCATGCCGCCTTCTCCACTTGAGTTTGCTGAAATGTCTACAATCGAGACTCCTACAATTGACCGGCCACGTCTAAAGAGCCAGTACATAGAGCCAATGAGCCTGGTAGAGTTACCACGGGAGCTAGAACAACCAACTGAGGTAGTTATTACTGCAAATGATCAGGTGCATGCACCTTTAGTTGCTGCTCCTCTACTTGAATCTGATGTTCCTCATGGTTATACAACAGTGGATGCGCCATTCCAGCACTCCATGCTAGATGTATCACACCGGTACTCAACAGTAGTAGTTGAGACTGAACAACCAGGGCCGTTGCGACGTCGTGTTCAACCATCCAAACCAAACGGGATACGAAGAATAGTAGCAGCGGGATTACTAGCACTGGTGCTAGTTGGCTTTCTGATGACGTGGCTCGTTTTTTCGCAGAAAATATCTACCTTCTTTACAGGAGTCACTACACAAATCACCTACCCGGATATAACAGGTGTTTATAGCGGCCCTCTTCACAATACAAGGGCAAATATCTTTGCAACAATGGGCCTCACCATCTATCAGAATCAGGGATCAATCAAGGGCACATTCTATGTGGCTCTCCCTCTCAAAGGAAATGGGTCGTTCACAGGGACTATTGATACCGGAAAGCATATCCGCTTCCTGGTTCGCAGTGACCAAGATGGTCAAACTGCTGCTCCTATCCTCTTTTGGGGTGATTTGCAACCTGATCGCAGCCTGAGCGGGAACTATTGCAGTGTGGACAAATATTATCGCTGTGGGGTTGGTGGATATGGTGTATGGTCCGTAATTCGGACACACTCAGGTGCGATCCTTCATCCACAGAGTGTAAGCGAATTGGATATAATAGAAGTTCGTAAGGAAGTAACCTAAGAATTTTTTCTCAATCATGTTCAGGTCTTTCAGAAGCTTAACACTCGAGCCGTGATTGTTCCAAAAATTTTGCCTCGAATTTTCCTTGACTTTTTGGAAATCAGTGGGTATACTTCTAACAATTTGAAATAGATTTCTAATTGTTCCACTCTGTGGAAAAGGTATATGATTCTCATGTCTCTCAGGCACAGGGTACAAATGCTAAAAATACTCAAGCGGCGCAAGCGCTGCCTGATCCATCCAATCGATGGACCCGGTGCCGTTCTTTCGAAGATTCTTTCTTCCTCATCTCATTTTCAGAGATGAGGAATTTTTTTTGCCCTTTTGGGTCTCTGACTGTGCTTCACAATGTCGTCAAGTACTGAGATTCACAAGAAGCTTAACAGTATAGGCCTTACCTGTTAGGCAAATCAGAGAGTAAGGGTTTACCTGTTGAACTGTTGTCATTAAGAAAGGAAGTTACTTATGAGTGCGATGAAACTTACCACGTCATCTGAGAACACACATGAATTATTGGATATGGAGCAACTACGCAATCGACATATGCTGGTACGCTCGCCTGATATGGCAGCATTAATCCGCCTACGCGGCGCTTTGCTGAAGGCAATTCGCAATTTCATGGAGTCAGAGGATTTTGTTGAGGTCACAACACCTACCATCACAAGCCTGACGGGCGCGTGTGAAGATTTTTCGACGCTATTCCCGCTAGAATACTTCGGCAACAAAGCTTTTTTGACCCAGACAGCGCAGTTGCACCTGGAGCCACTGGTTCATAGCCAGGCACTACGGCGTGTCTACTCAATCAATCATAGCTATCGTGCCGAGCCGCGTGCTGACCACCGTCATCTCACCGAGTTTGTGCTTGTTGAGCCGGAAATCGGTTTTGGGAACCTTAAGATACTTCTGGATTTTGAAGAGCGGTTGGTGAGTCATCTTGTCAAGATGGCCCTGGAAACGCGCCGTGAAGAGCTTGAGTTGTTAGATGCTGACATTGCTATGCTGGAAACCATCAAGCCGCCCTTCCGGCGCATCACTTACACGCAGGCTGTAGAGCAGCTCAATAAAATGGGTATTGTGACTCAATGGGGTGATGACCTGGATCGTAAGCGCGAGATTGCCATCCTTGAATGGACTCAGTTCCCCACCTTTATCACGCACTATCCAATTGAGCTAAAATTCTTCAACATGCGACAGAACCGTGAAGATGAGCGAGTAGTTAATGCTGCCGATCTCCTGCTTCCGGGTGTTGGCGAAGTCTGTGGCGGAGCTGAGCGTGAAGAAGACCCTGTTCGTCTGCGTGAGCGTCTTATGACTTCAGTTGCTATGAAACATTTACTGGAGGCGGGTGGCAGCGCTGAGGACTACGAGTGGTACTTGCAACTACGCGAACATGACTCGATCCCCTATGCTGGCTTCGGCATGGGTTTTGAGCGTTTGGTGCAGTTTATTACTGGCAGTGAGAGTTGCCTGAACTGTGTTGAATACCCGCGCAACAGCGTTCATTACATGCCGTAGTATGAAAAACTCTGACTTATTGGATATGTTCCAACAGCTAGGCGTTGTCTCGAACGGGCACTTCGTGCTCAGTTCGGGACGGCACAGCGACGAATACTGGGAGAAGTTTCGCCTGCTCGAGTGGCCCCGTGTAACAGAACAACTTTGCCGTCAGATCGCCAGTAGATACAAGCAGAGCGGAATTGCAGCAGTGATTGGCCCAACGACGGGTGGAGCATTATTAGCACAGGAGGTGGCGCGACAATTAGATACGCGGTGCCTCCTTGCTGAGTCAGCACCTGCTGGTGGGCGAGAGCTACGCCGGGGCTTCATGCTGCATCTAGCAGAACGTGTGCTCATCGTGGATGATGTGCTAACTACAGGTCTTTCATTACGAGAAACGTTAAGAGCAATAGAGCAATTTCAACCGGCAATTGTTGGTATAGAAGTGCTCATTGATCGTAGCGGCGGCGATGCAATCACGCAATTCGATGTACCTTGTCGCGCCTTACTCACGGTCTCAGCGCGTACCTACTATCCGGAAGAGTGCCCTATGTGCAAAGAGGGTATTCCTATAGTCAAACCAGGTACACGAGGCATATAAACAATGAACTTTCTCGATAAATTACTTGTAGCTTCTCGACAACAAAATAGCCTGCTTTGTGTAGGGCTGGATCCAGAACCAGAGCGTTTCCCTGCTCAATTGCAGGGCATGCCTGTAGCCAGAGCAGTAACTTACTTTTGCCGGGCCATCATAGAAACAACTGCACCGTACGTGTGCGCATTTAAACCTAACATGGCTTTCTTTGAAGTTCTTGGCCCTGAAGGGATGTATGTCTTTCAGGAAGTGCTCCACGCAGTTCCGGAGCATATCCCAATCATAGTCGATGCCAAGCGTGGAGATTTGGGAAATACTACGCGTAACTACGCAGCCACAGTCTTTGATATCTATGGTTGTGATGCTGTAACCGTCAACCCGTATCTGGGCTACGATAGTGTTGCCCCATTTTTAGCATATGAAGAAAAGGCCGTGTTTTTCTTATGTCGCACCTCAAATCCCAGCGCTCATGATTTTCAAGACTTATTGGTATATGAAGAGAAAGAACAGGTAAGGCCTCTATATGAAGTGATAGCACAGCGCGTCCAATCGTGGAATAGGACCGGCAATTGTGGTTTAGTAGTCGGCGCAACCTATCCACAAGAACTCAATACTATTCGTTCTATATGCCCCGACATGCCGATTTTGATTCCTGGAGTAGGAGCGCAAGGCGGTGATCTGGAGGCTTCAGTATTGGCAGGAGTGGACGCATCAGGAGAAAAGGCACTAATTGCAGTTTCTCGCGCGATACTATATGCCGGAGAAGGCGAGGATTATGCTGGTTCTGCGGCAAACGAGGCGCGAAAATTGCGTAATCGCATTAATGAGGCACGAATAAGCAGATGAATCTACAAACACAGCTCGCACCATGTCATAAGAGAGGCCTGCTACTGCGGAATCCAGTCGTGGTAGCGTCAGGTACTTTTGGCTATGGTATAGACAACGCAAACATTGCCGAGGTACATCGTTTGGGAGCAATCACCTGCAAGGGCACTACATTGCACCCTCGCAGTGGCAACGAGCAACCACGAACTCTGGGAATCGCATCAGGCATGTTGAATGCCATCGGCTTGCAGA
Organism: Chloroflexota bacterium; assembly: GCA_046726675.1. GTDB lineage: Bacteria > Chloroflexota > Ktedonobacteria > Ktedonobacterales > Ktedonobacteraceae > DATMNR01. The sequence continues at coordinate 7,162 of JBKPBA010000029.1, read as the reverse complement.
ATCCTGGCATTCACACTGTCATAGAAAAGTATGCTCCGATCTGGGAAACATGGCAGACACAAGTTGTCGTTAACATCGATGGAGAGACAATCGAAGAGTTTGTCGAACTCGCCACAAAGCTCGAAGGCGTCGATGGAGTAGCGGGCATCGAGGTAAATGTCTCTTGCCCAAATGTGCTTGCGGGTGGAGCAGTTTTTGGAGCGGACGCAGAGACAGTTGCTGATGTTACCACTGCGGTACGTCGAACGACAACATTGCCGCTCATCGTCAAACTTTCTCCAAATAGCGGGGATGTGCGCCCAACCGCATTGGCTGCTGCTTCATCTGGAGCTGATGCAGTCTCTCTCATCAATACCATCACAGGTATGGGTATTGACATATGCAAGCGTCGTCCAACGTTGGCGAACGTTACTGGCGGATTGTCTGGTTCTGCCATAAAACCAATCGCATTACGAATGGTTTATGAAGTAGCATGTGAATTACGTTCGTCATATCCTCAAGTACCTGTTATTGGTATCGGCGGAATCTCAAATGCGAACGATGCGCTTGAATTTCTCATGGCTGGTGCTTCGGCAATCCAGATAGGCACGATCAATTTTACCAATCCGCATGCCGGTGTCGAGATTGTAGAGGGTATTGAGGAGTTTATGCGCCAGGAAAAGGTAGAATGTATTACTGAGCTTGTGGGGGCAGCTCTGTAGACATTTGCTCTTGCTCTTTTCTCACCCTTTCATCTGCCCGCGCCAAATCGCTTGCCAATGCTTCCGCGCGCATTTGTTCCAGGTGCTCCAACCCTTTGGCCTGAACATCCGACCATTCATGTGCAAAGCGACCTGACAAAATATCGTCTTCCAGCACTCGTTTGAACTTTTCATATAGCCATGAACCATCATCAGCCAGCAGAGCCCGCAGTTGTCCATACTGACTGGTATGGGAGTGGAGTGTGAGTTGTCCAAAAAGGCCTTGTTCAGCGATACGATCGAAAACTTCAGCAGGCTCCTTTGAAAGGTACATTTCGTAGAGGATAGCTTCATCGCTAAATCCTGCCTCGTGCAGTACCTGGTATGCTGTCCGAAAAGCCACTAAAATGACGGGCCAGATGGCTTGTTCGCTAAAGAGATCAAGCGCGGCCTCTTCTCGTACGGAAGAGAGAATCGCCCCTCCGCGCGTTGCGCCGATGCCACGCGCGATTGAAAGGGCCAGCTTAAAGGCGTTGCCACTCACGTCGCGTTCAACGGAGATAAAGCAAGGGTATGGTTCACCGCGCACAAAACGTTCGCGAACGCCAGTGCCAATCATGCGTGGCGCGACCATTATTACATCAATATAATCTGGTAGATCAAAGAGTTGGTATGCCACATTGTAGCCAGAAGCAACGACCAGAGATGCACCTGTTTTTAGATAAGGGGCAATTTGTTCACGAAACACCTGGGGCTGCACTTCGTCTGGTATAAGCAGGAATACTACGTCTCCCCAGGCTGCTGCTTCAGCAATAGACACAACTTGAAAGCCATCAGCAATAGCTGAATCCTTATATGCATCGTCGCGATTGCCTATGAGTATTTCTGAGACGCCGCTGTCACGCAAGTTTTGCGATTGTGCCGCTCCCTGGTTACCATATCCGATGAACGCTAAACGCTTTGTCTGAAGAATAGAAAGATCAGCATCTTTGTCGTAATAGATGGGTGTACTCATTTTTATATTTTACCATACTCAACGCTAAGCGGCTCAGCTATCTCTTCAGCCAACCGGTGTACGATACCCTCAGGATAGGGAGCTCGCAAATTTAATATGATGTGAGTTGCACTGGCTTCAATGTACGGGCGTATGCTATTGCACGTTTCTGCCAGATCATCGTAGTTTACTGGCGTCTGAATAGAACGCTCAATAGTGGCGGGATCACGGCCAATTGCTACGGAGTGTCCTTCGAGGACTTCAATCTTATGGCGGAATGTGTCAACTGAGCCACCGGCAAAATTCCAGATGTTCGCATACTGAGCTACAACACGCAATGTCAACTGCTCGCCACTACCACCAATAACGAAAGGAGGATAAGGTTTTTGTACGGGCTTCGGCTCACAGCGTGCAACTTTTAGCTGATAATACTTTCCATCAAAATTGGCGAGAGTTTCAGTCCACAGTCGCTTGACCACCTCGCACGCTTCTCCCAAACGCCGGATGCGTTCTCCTGGTGAATAGAGCGGAATGCCGTACATATCGCTTTCAAGTTCATTCCATCCTGCTCCGATACCGAAGTCGAGTCGCCCATGAGAGAAATGGTCTACTGTTGCTCCCATGTTTGCGAGTACAGCAGGATGACGATATATATTGCCCGTTACCATCAGTCCAACGCGCAGGCGTTCTGTTCGCGCAGCTAACGCACTGAGCAGCGTCCATCCCTCCAACTGTGGGCCAGTGGGATCAAGGCCGAGCGGAATAAAGTGATCAAATGCCCAGGCATGTTCGATGAGAGGAATGTTATCTGCTTCAAGCCACACACGGAGTATGTCATCATACGAGGTATACTGTTGTGCGGTTTTGATACCGAAGCGTAATTTCATGATAAATGCTCCTTAAATTCGCTCAAGTGGTACAAATCCGAGTATTCGCAGCACATTATTCATCGTTTGAACAGTCGCATGTACTAACATTGTGCGAAATGCTTTTACTTGCTCATTTGTCTCTTTAAGTATGGGCGGTGTGTGTTCGTAGAAGTCGCTAAAGTGAGCAGCGAGGTCATATGCATAAGAAGCAAGCATATTGGGCGCAAGTTGCGCACTCGCTTCTGCTAACCTGCGTGGGAAAGCGTCGATGTGACGCAATAATTCCCACTCGCTCTGATCCAACTGACTCGGTAGTACCTCTAGTTGATCAGGCTCCTCATAGTTATTTTCTTGTAGACGGCGTAAAATGCTATTAGCTCGAGCATAGGCGTATTGTAGATAGACCCCTGTATCCCCATTTGCGCGTAACGCCTCGTCGATGTCCAGAGCAATGATTTGCTGTAGGTTAAAGCGAATCATAAAGTAGCGAATTGCTGAAGCTGCCAGGATTGCTGCTGCTTCGGGCGATAAATCACGTTTTGTCTCTACCTCTTGCATTCTCGCAACTGCTGCATTGATCAAATCGTCCGCTTTAATCTCAATTCCTTTGCGTCCAGACATGGCGTAAAACTCTCGACCATCGGAAGTATCGACTCCCAGGCGCGCTGCTGTGGCAGCCGATAGTGTGACGACTTCGTATGCAAGATGCAGCGAATTATCTGCCTGCTCTGTATATCCCAGCCGGCGCAGGCTCTCATACACGATCTGTTGTGGATATGACTGGCGTACATCGATCACGTTTATCGCTCGTCTGGCATGGCCAAAACGTTTGGGATCACCTTCCTCTTCTCTTGAAACTTCGGCTTGAGGGGGACGCATACTCCAGAGCATGCGACCATCCTGCTGGCGACCCCAAGGGACGAACTTGAACTGTACTCCAATCTGAGGATCATCAGTCAGTCCGAATTTCCAGAGCTGGAAGGCGATATCCTTTGCTGTGTAAGTAGCTGTGCCATCTTTTCTTACCAGCACTTTGTTGGATGTACGGTCACCCTCCTCCGTCTGCACTTCTCCTTCACCGAAAGGCAACACCCAGCAATCGGCCAATGGGCCAGTTTCAGGCTTCTCCATTAAGCCGCGTTCGCGTAGCATCTTGAAGACGTGGTTCCAAAGTCCTGCGCCAAGGATAGCCGATTCCCATGTAAGCAGGTCATACGAGATGTTCAGTCGAGCCATTGTCGTGAGGTGGGCCTGCACAATTTGTCGCGTTAGATCGGCTGCCATTACTGGATAATTGGGGCCTGACTCAGTTTCACTTCCATGTTCAATTGCGTGTAGAACGGTATTACGCAACTCTTTAAGCTCTGGTTGGGCTTCATAAGCTTTCCCAACAGCGACATATATTCGTGAACAGAAGTAATCAAAAGGTTCTCCAGGTAGTTGTTGATTGCCCTCTGGAAGTTGTAAGATACCTTCTTGAAGAAAGATGAAACCTACCACGACATCTGCAACCTGTACGCCAGAATCATCGATATAGTTCTCGGCTTCAACATTGTAACCCTGTGAACGCAGCATGCGTACTGTGGTATCACCCAGACACGAGTTACGCAGGTGCCCTACATGGGCAGCTTTGTTACTATTAATAGCTGTATGCTCAACAATTACTTTTGTGCCTGTTCCCACATCGTTGTGACCGAAATCTGCGCCTTCCTCCAGTACACGTTCAATGATGGCCTTGCCCATTGCAGAACGGTTCAGGCGAAAATTGAGAAACCCCGGCTTTGTGACAGTGATCTCGTCGATGGCGGGATCGTTCATCTCACGTAGCACTTCGGCCAATGCCTCTGCAATTGACAGTGGTGGGAGTCCCAACTTGTTCTTCCCTGCCCATGGCATGACCGGCATCGAATAGTCACCGAAGCTGCTCTGTGCCGAAAATCGCAGGTCGATCGGTAACTCTTCGATATCGAGGGATATCTGCTCTCGTAGAAGATAGGTTTTGGTAGCTTGTTTGATAAGGGCGGTAAGATATTCATATATGTCTGTTGCTGAAGATTGCGTCATTAGACCTCCACCTGCGTAGGCCCCTGTCCTTCAGACACGGGGAGGAAGCAGGCGTTCCTCGTTTTGGGCAGGAGTGGATGGGTTCCCTTGCCTGAAGACGTTCCTTTTTCGGCGACCAACCAGGAGCGCCAAGCCACCCAGGTCAAGACGCGGCACTCCTTGACCTTTGCTCCCTGTGTGAGCCGTTTGTTCGTGCGATACTCGTGCAAGCTGATCGTGGCGCGTTTGCGATCAAAGCCGCCTACGGTACACCTCGCATATTTCGGGTGCTGGACCAACGTTCCGCGCTTGAGTCCAAGTGAGCGTGTCCCTCCATAGGGTTTGCGTTCCCCGCCTTTGGACGCCTGCAAGCGTTGCAATTGGCGGCGGTGCAACCGTGCCGGAACTACATACCAGAGACGACGGCAGGTTGGCGCTTCCGCTCCACTCACCTCTGCCGCCAGGACCCATGCATCAACCGCGTGCGCGTCGAAGGACTGCTTGGACTTTTTGGTGGCCTTGTTCAGGCCGAAACGTGCGCGCAACTCCTTCGTTTGCCACCCTGCACGCAGATGCACCGTGAGTCCCATCTGTCTGAGCAAGCCATAGAGGTGTTCCTTGCCCACCTGTACCGGACTGAACGACTGGTTCCACTTACCGCCCACTCCTTGACGGGTAACGGCCTGCACGTCCTCGACCACCACATCGGTCAGAGGTAACACATGCTTGAGGTGAGCCACGACCCGTGCCTTCGCCTCCCATCGGCTGCGTGTCGAGGGTGGGATACGGTTCTTCCGATTGAGCCGATTATGAAAACGTTTGGGCCTGCGCCAGAGACGGGACCGGCGGGCGCGGCGCATGGTCCGTCTCGTTGCGACGGCATCCTTGACGTGAGCGGGTGCCTCCATCATCAGATTCGTCACCGTGTCTTTGAACCCGACAACACTGAACCCCTCGAACTTGGAACCTGGGTCAATGCCGACCACCAGGGGCTGGTTCTCCGGCACCTGCTCGTAGCTGAGTTGCACGTAGAACAGACCCAACTTGTTGCGCTTGGGTGTGGCCTTCCCCTCTTTGAGTAAGTGCCTCGCCTTTGCTGGGGTACAGGGCATCAGTGGGACACCCCGTCTATCGACAATTGGTATTCTCAAGGGATTTCCCTTTCTCCTGGTCAGTGCCAGGATGTCATGACCCTTCCTGGTTGCGAGAGCGGCTTAGCTACCATGCCATCGGTAGCATCTGCTTCGGCGTGGCTAGAAGCGGTTTTCGTTAGGGTGGCGCGAAAACGTTCGTGTAGCCGCTCCCGCTGCTACACGTTCGCTCTGAACGTGTCCAGTAGTCAGAGTTTGCATCGAGTTAGCCGTTCCTCAAGCCCCTCGCACAAGCGCCGGGGTCTCTGACTAGTTGAGCCTTGCTGTCATTGTTCCTCGCTTTAAACGGGTAAATGTTTGCAAAATTCCTGTTCAGGTATTAAAACAATACCCACTATAGCGTAGCTTTTCTATGCGGTCAAGTTTTTTGTATTGTTAACATCCCAGCGTGACAAAATACGCCTGGTACCTACTTATGGCTACCAGGCGTATTTTATACCTATCTAGAATACAAATCCACGTACTCCTGTTGAGCGGCGGCGGCTTCGCGCTTGCTCTTGCGGCCCAGGTAAATGCGGCTGGGGTCAACGAGCATGCGCAGAGCCTTCAACTCTTCTTCCGTTGGAGGCTCGAGCTCTCTGGCCTTGCTTGTGTCAAGCGACCAACCTGTATTACTCACTACATCCTCAACACTGATACCAGGAAAGACCGTGTCGAGTTCGAGAATGCCGGTCTCAGGATTGTTGCGCATGATGCATATATCGCTGATCATTACCAATTCGCCGCCGCGTCCAAGTCCATAGTCCCAGCGTGACTCCTTCTTATCATCATGTGGACCGCGCCATCCAGCGACACTGGTCAGGTACTCAACATGCTCGGGGAATCGTCGCTCCTCCTGTACCATGACGACCAATACCTTATCGGCAAATGAGGCGATGTTATTAGCCCCGCCGCTACCGGCAAAGCGCACATGCGGTCCATGACCGGTATCGGAAACGCCCGCAGGCCAGTAGCCACCAATGATTGTCGAGTTGAGGTTGCCGTACATGTCGCATTCGGCTCCGCCCAGCATACCGACTGTACAGTAGCCACGGAGGGCCGTGGTGCCGAATGTGTCGGCCATGTTAGAGACCATACTTCCCTTCAGGCACCCGCGTGGGTCCGATACCGAGATCGGTAGATGCTCTACCTGCGGCCCCACGATGCCCGCTTCCATGATCAACGTCATGTTCGGCGCGACAGTGTGCTGAGCTAGCATTGAAGCCAGTAGTGGAAGGCCTGTCCCGGCGAAGACAAATGAGTGGTCAGGTACTTCGCGCGCAGAGGCTACTGCCAGCAGCTCCATCGTAGTATATTGATGTCGTGTTAGACCCCGTTCCTTGAGATAGGAGTCATAAGCTTGATCCGAAATTTGTTGCATAGTGTGCTCCTGTTGTAGTAGCTCGTATTACATAGGCCGTTTGAGATCAGCACGGTACCCGTAAC
>JBKPBA010000028.1:0-11066 GCA_046726675.1 Chloroflexota bacterium | reverse complement strand
GCGCAAGAATCTTCATACGACTGTTTCACTTAATCTTATTGATCGAATGCGATGGTGGCTGCTACGTCCTGGGCATATCGAATTTGTCTTATGGCTAGGAGGGACAATTTTATTAGTTGGTGTTACCTGCGTACTCTTGCTTGTTACTGCATTTAGTTTTGAGTGGTTCACTCCCAGATTTATCAATACCGCATTAACAAACACATCTGGAACTTCGACGGGATCAGGGCAGCAGTCAACAGTAGTTGCAACACGCAAAATGGTCTTGATTCGGATTGGTACAGGACCAATATTGCCGGGACAATCCATAGTTCTTCATGGTCAAGCCTTCAGTCCCCACGGTTATATTAAATTTCTATTTGATGGCACACAGCAACTCTTTGATCAAAATGGTCAATCCGCTTCGACCCAGGCAAATGCGCAGGGAGTATTTTCCACGACCATAGAGCTAAATAGTAATCTCCCCTGGCACCCAGGACCACATTTTATTGACGCGCAAGACCTTGCTACGAAACGCATGGCAAAACTGACAATCATCCTTGCTCCGAATTCGATTGGTAAAGGTGTACCGAGCACATCGAGCACACCTGTGCCCTCATATCCACCTATTGTTACTCCACCTGCTCTGACTCCAATTCCGAGTGTTACAGGTAGTCAACCAACACCGGTAGGGCAAACACCAGTCCCTGTCACTCCTACTCCTCATCCTGTTACGCCCACTGCTACACCAACACCAGTCCCTGTCACTCCTACTCCTCATCCTGTTACGCCCACTGCTACACCAAAAGTGGGAACGACACCAGGTGTGACAACAACAGCCAGTACAACGGTAGGTTCTGGGCTGGGTAATGCATTAGACCATACTGGAGACTCTTACCTGGGTAAGCAATTGACGCATCTTAGCCCCTGGGTGTGGCTGATGATAGCTTGCTACTGTCTCTCAATGGTACTATTAGGACTTGCTGGTGTTCTGCATAAACGTCATCAATGATATACTCCTTTGTGAAATTATTGCTGATCCGTTTGCTGAATCAAGATGCCTTTATTGGTAAAGGCCTGAATCGTTTCTCTCTTTTCTAAAAGAAACAAGAGTCATCCCGAAAAGAGATTGCTCTTGTTTCTTTATAAGTAGCGTACTCTAACGTGTATCACCCGCCGGCATAGCCAAGGACATCACTGCCGCCAAGTGTGCCGGAGGCATTCCAGTACATGGGCCGCTCGACCACACAAGGACCATTGCTCGAGTGTACCGCCAGCGAGATTTCATAGCCGTTGTAGCCGTCAGTGGGGTGATACAGGTGCTGCATCACCACTGCCACCATATCCACTGTGTAGCGACTATGCCCCAGCACCTGCACAGAGAAGGTGTAGAGTGTGCCCATCGCATTGGCCACCGTCACCGTGATCGTTTCGCTGGTAGGGGTGGGATTCTGGATGGTCAACCACTCATCATAGCCCAGGTTGGTGTAGCCCTCGGCGAAGCTGTAAGCGCTCACGGCTGCTGGTCCCACCTGCCCCAGCACATCGGTGCCGCCGGTGGCGCGCGTGGTGCGCCCATCGCCCATGTGGTTATAGCCGAAGTACAGCTCGCGCTCGGCCACGATCTTGGCACCCTTCGCGCTGATCTCGGCAGAGACCGATTGGGAGGTAGCCCCCGTGCCAGCGGTATTGACATTCCACACCAGTTGCGAAAGCGGGTTGACCGAGACCGGAAAGGCATGGGCGATGCCATCGTTATATTCCAGGGTGATGGTAACGGTGGCGGCGGTCTTAGCCGGATCGAGATTGGCGAGCACGAAGTACTGCTGGAAGTGGCCCCCGGTATAGCCCTCGGCAAAGAGCCAGTCACGGGAGAGACTCGCCACCCCGATCACATCGGCGCCTCCCGAGACGGTGCCAGCAGTGCCAAGGTTAGCTGTCCAGGCCTGTGAGCCGTCCAGTTTGGTTGCGTGTTCAATACCATCCCACGATCCCCAGTAGATCAGTCCATTCGCCACAGTAGGTTGAGTCGAGATAATACTCCCTTCTGAGATACTCCACAATTGCTTTAAGCCGCCTGCAGTATTCGGATTAATGGCAGTTTCAGCGCTATTAAATCCACTATGCCCAAGGTTATATAAATATGTCGTCCAGTCATCGGGAGTGACTGCGTGCGCAGACTTGCCGGATTTCAGAAGATCTACGGTGAATAAAGATCCAAAAATAAATACAATTAATAAGAGAGCTAAACCAGGGTATAGACGTTTCTTATGCATCTCCTGTTACTACCTTTCTTATTCGAAGTAAAGTCTTGTTTTTACCTCATGTAATTGTTCTTGATAGTGCTTGCCTCCTTGAGATTATATGTTTACTCGGTACAAATTAAGCCGATTATAGTGTTGTGAGTGCTGTTTTTGGTGATGAAGAGGTTAAGATGAGATGAAGAATCAGCAGAGAGGGTTAATCTTTTGACAGCGTTTACATCTTTTACGTTCGTCATAGAGCGGGTTAAAACATGCCTGAAAAAAGTAATCTTCCTTTTTCGTAGACTTGTAAATCGCCTCGTGATACAATGCGATGGATTAGACCTGGAATTACATTGTCAGTCTGTAGTCCTTAATTTGCAAAGGGAATATTATATGCCACGAGGACGCAAAGGACCTCCACAAGAAAACATTGATAGTATTCTGCTGGCAATGAGTCGCCGCACGGATATCGATGCTGATACACTTTCACATTATTTCGACCGCCTGGATGAAGAGTGGACAGATGGTGCACGAGATAAGGTGTTACACTTGCTGCGTACGAATGATCTAACTGCGCACTCTGCCGCAGTGCTGATTCTTTCTGAACTTGCTACTGACTTTGATTTGGAAGAGTTGGAAGATTTTGTAGCTGATCCAACCGTTGGTGACCTGGCAAAACTCACATTGGCTCCAGTATTAAACGAACTGGGTTCAGAAATGGCAGATGAAGGTATTATTGATTATCTGAACGATCCAGAAGCCGCAATGCTACAGATGCAGATGCGCCTGTTAGATTTGATGGGCCAGAGCGAACTAGGAGTGGAATCGGTACTGGAAGATGTGCTCACTATGCCAATGGATCGGCGTCTCAGTTTTATTAACTGGTTAGGAGGCAGCCAGGACCCTCGCGCTACCAAATTACTCCTTCCTTTGCTTGAAAATCAGTCAAGCAAAATCGTGACTGCAACGATAGATGCGCTTGAACAATTAGGGGCAGTTGCCGCTTACCAATCGATACCAGCATTGAATTACCTACTCACCAACACTTCAAATCGCCAATTGAAACAGCAGGCAAGAGCAGCTTTAGGACGCCTGACAATGTATTTGACTCCTGATCAGGAAGGAGCCGCAATGGAGCAGCCCTTACAAAAACAAGAACTACTACATGAAGCGCGTGTCAGTTTTATTGATGGATCAGGTACTCAGATGGTATTGCTTGCATGGAGACGTAGTGATGGCTTACTTAAGAGTGTGAATGTGCTCAACCAGGATACCTGGGGTATCAAAGACTGCTATGGAACCGATGAAATGGAAGTCGAAAGCTGGTCTGAGCTAGTGGAAAGCATGGAGGAACAAGGGTTTGGTAGCTATCTAGTTTCACTCGATTACTGTCGCGCTTTGATTGCTGATGCTCGTGCAATCAATAAACGCACCAGACATAAATTGCCTGTCGCTTATGCTATTTGGCGGCCTTTAATCGAGGATAACGAGTCTTCGAGTAACAATGACTCTACAGCTAAAACCATGCTAGAGCCAAGTGTTTTTACTACTGATCTTTCACAATTAGCGAAGCGTGGCGATGAATTATTTGATCTGCAGGAATTTGAATCGTGGACATTCGAACCATTTGAAAGTATTAGACCATATATTAACTCTTATATCGAGGCGAGTGGCGCGGGTGCTGTTAATTCCCCTAGGGTGCGTAAACGAAGAGGAGGGCTTAAGGCCAACCAGGAAACAATTGTGAGTGATGTGCTTGAGAAAGTGGTAGATGATAAATGGCGTTTACTCTACGAGTCGCGTCTGCGCCGCCAGGGAGCGCTTTTCCAATATGTTGGACGTAAAGATGACGCTCTGTTAGTGAGCGCTGTAGCTGCTGCGCTCCATCCTGATTCTGGTCTGGCTCCAGATGAGCAGCCATTTTTGCGGGCTTTTATGCATCGTTCACTGAGCAATGGCCTGCTACGTATAATGGCCGAGGCGCTGGAAGGAAGTCCGTTTGGCTCCTTCCCATCTGGTCTTTTCCCTGGGAAAGACGATTTTTACTTTTAAATCTTTAGGAAAGACTCGCTTATTCGTTCTACCAAAGCGGATTCATGACCAGTCCGGTAATCAACTTTGGATAAAAGTAAGTAGACTTCTGCGGCATACGGTCACCTGCAATTGCTACGTCACATATCTGCCTTACTCGTGTGGCATTCAATATGAGTGTGGCCTGCGCTTCGCCCGTTTGTACTGCATGTAATGCTTGTTGCGCATCACGCGTATACCGGATGTGCGTTTCTGCAGTCATATCTCCTGCTTTTAGCCCAAGTATATCCTCAAGAATTAGTGTATGCGCTATAGCGACATCTAGCTCGTTCCAGGCGTTGGAATGATTGCTCTCTCCCATCCGCGCTTTGCCTGCTTCATTCAAACTGAGTAGCCAGGTTCTCTGAGCCGTACTGAGAACGAATGAGGGTTGGGATGCTCCTTTCTGAGCCAACCGTTGCAGGAGCACATCATAGGAAGCTTCGTCTAGATCATATATAGTGAAATATCGAGTAAGCTGCTGGCTTGTCAGCCTTTTGAGTGCATCTTGACTCAACCCAAATAGGAGGCGATGCGTGGGTAATACGAGCAGTCCTGGATCGTCAACGTCAGTTAAAGCCATCAACACGAAGTTGGCGGCGTCTTTGAGATCTAGCTTATGATGCATTGCCCGCACTTCTTCACGGTAGTTTAGCGCCGTTTCATAGCGATGATGTCCATCCGCTATATATAGTTGTCGCTCAGCGAAGAAGTTTTGGATAAGTGCAATTTGGCGCTCGTCAGTAATGGGGTGCAGGCGGTGTTCTTCATTCACTTCATCGGTGATTTGCACCTCGACATTCTCTGCATATGAACTGAGCAGTCTCCGTATCCGGCCTTGAGGATCATCATACAAGCTCATGATCGGACTGAGATTTGTAACGCATGCACGAAGTAGTTTCAGCCGATCATCTTTTGGTTTAGCCATCGTATGCTCATGTGGGAGTACAATATGCGCACTCCATGGCTCCAGGCGTACTCGAGCCAACAAACTGGTGCGCGTATAAGTCTGGGCATTGTGTGTGAATATCTGCTGATACAGGTAATAGCAGCGTGTAGCCTCCTGCTGTAAGATTGAATTCACACGCCATTCGGCAAATGTTGATGCTGCTCGAGTGTAGCGATTATTCAGTGATGTATCACCTGGTTCGTCCATCCCCAGTTCGAGACGGATAATGTTGTATGGGTTGCGTACATAATATTTTGCTTGTGCTTCCTCTGAGATTACGTCATAGGGAGGGGTTATTACCTGGGAGAGGTTACCTATAGCTTCGCTATTGTAGCGTATTCCTCGTAATGGTTGAACATCGGCCATAGTCCGTTATTCCTTCACTTTTTAGTGTTATTGAAAGTGTTCGGTACACATTCTACCACGCATGAGAGGGTGACGGCACCAGGAAGTTTAGAAAATTTGTTCTAGAAACCTCTTGACATTTTCACTGATTCATGGTATCATAGATTTTGCTAGAACAAAAGTTCGAAATTTTATATGCTCTCTCAACCCCTATCTTTCCTCAAATTCGCCTCTTTCAAGCGGTCGGGCGCAGCCCCCTCTCCCCCTCCCGACCGCTGCAGTGGGAGAGTTTGCTAATCTTTATGTTCCTCGAGCAAACGCCTGACCTCTGCTAGAACATCATGTACATCCAGTTCAGGAGGGCTATTGGTTTCGGCAGGCGCTTGTGTTACTTTAATCTCTCCAGTTGTGCCATCTATCTCCTGCATATTTTCGATTTCTTGAAAGAAGTCTTCCTCGCACGCCTCGAGGGCCTGTTGAGTAGTAAGATTACCGTAGATGATGCGAGGTATCAGGCTGTGATACATTGCTGCTGTCTGCATCATTGCGCTGAAAACAAGCTGAAATTGTTTCTCTGTTATACCAGAGTTTGCGAGTGGTACGACCTCCTCCAGGCGCACTTCACCATCTTCCAGATCGATGCCGAATTTACCCATAGCAATACGGTAGTTGACTGCAAGCAAGGCTTCAAGACATTGAAGGCGCTTCTTCGTTGTTATTGTGCCGAAATGTGGCACTATGAACATCAATTTCCGTATCTCTTCGCTTTGTTGAATATTTACAATCAGTCGCCACTGCCCATTGTCTCCATGGAAAGCAAGTTCGATAATCTCCTGTTCTTGATCCACATTGGCAATACGTAGCCCCATATTGGTCAAGTAGTCAATAAGTTGGGGGATTCCGAAACTGCCAGCCATGCTTTGCTCCTTCTATGTCAACTAACAGTTGGCTGGTGAGAACATGAGGTGACTATGGAAAAATGTATTTAGTTACCACCAATTTGTTTCAGTATAACACATTTGTTCTGTTTGGAGCCGAACGAATATGTGGGGCTTCGTAGAATTTTGCACGAAACCCCTACCGTTTGACATCGAGAAGCCAGGCGCGCCATGTGATCAGCTATTCAAGCATTTCTCCCTGTGTCAGTGCTAAGCCGGGCTCATGTCCAGTGCTCTCTACGTTTGCTCCAACACCTTTGCGTAGCATGGGCACTTTGTCGAGTGCTTCCCAGGGTGCATCGATATCTGTGCGGCCAAAATGACCAAACGCGGCAGTAGGCTGATAGATAGGACGGCGCAGGTTGAGTGACTGGATGATACCAGCAGGGCGCAGATCAAAATGCTCATTGATTAATCGGATGATTTCCTCATCTGAAACTTTGCCCGTACCAAAGGTATCTACAAAAAGCGATAACGGTCGGGCTACGCCAATGGCATAGGATACCTGCAATTCTAACCGGTCAGCAAGCCCCGCAGCCACAATGTTTTTAGCAATATAGCGTGTCGCATAGGAGGCCGAGCGATCTACCTTCGTTGGGTCTTTGCCACTAAAAGCTCCGCCGCCATGACGGGCCATTCCACCATAGGTATCTACGATAATCTTACGGCCAGTTAATCCTGCGTCCCCCATTGGGCCTCCTGTGACAAAGCGCCCTGTTGGGTTCACGAAGATCTTGGTATCGCTGTCGAGCAAATGAACCGGTATAACAGGCTTGATAATGTGATCGATTACGTCCTGGCGAACCTGCTCATGATCGATGTAGTCGGCGTGTTGTGTGGAGATGACAATTGTACCAACACGAACAGGTCGACCGTGATCATACTGTACGGTCACCTGGCTCTTGCCGTCGGGGCGCAGATAAGACATTGGGCCAGCGCCTCCCCATGATCTGCGTCGCACCTGCGAGAGCTGACGAGTGAGTTTATGCGCCAGGCTGATCGGCATTGGCATATATTCAGGAGTTTCATTGCAGGCAAAACCAATCATCATACCCTGGTCGCCCGCGCCTATGCGCTCTAACTCATCATCGCTGAGATGTATCACACTACCTTTGGCCTCGAGAGAATTACTGACACCCATATCAATATCAGGAGATTGCTTTCCAATCGAGGTAACTACGCCACACGTTCGGTAGTCGAAACCATAATCGGCATTAATATAACCTACTTGCTCGATTGTCTTGCGTACTACTGCTGGCATATCGATCCAGGCGGTCGTCGTAATTTCACCTGCAACAAGTACCAGGCCAGTGGTAGTAGCCGTCTCACATGCTACTCGAGCCATAGGGTCTTGCACTAAAATCGCATCGAGCACAGCATCCGATATCTGATCACATAATTTGTCAGGATGTCCTTCAGTGACCGATTCGCTAGTGAAAAACGATTTTGGAATTTTCATAAAGTTGCTCAAAAGTTGGTCTCCTTTCTTGAGTCAAGAAATTATTAAGTGCCAGATTCCCACGAGTTCAAGTATTTCTCTTGCTCCGGTGACAATGTATCGATGCGGACTCCCATGGCGTGGAGTTTGAGGCGCGCAATCTCTTTATCAAGTTCAGCCGGTAATGTATAGACACGTGGCTGCATTTCTTTAGCATGTGCGAGCATGTATTCAGATCCCAACGCCTGATTAGCAAAGCTCATATCCATAACGCTTGCAGGGTGGCCCTCTGCCGCAGAAAGATTGACCAGGCGCCCTTCAGCCAGCAAATGTACCTGGCGACCGTCGGCATAGGTATATTCGTCTACGAAGTCTCGCACACGGCGTTTTTTCGTAGCTAGCTTCTCTAACTCTGGAATATTGATTTCATCGTTAAAATGACCAGAGTTAGCGATCAAAGCGCCATTTTTCATACGTTGGAGGTGTGCGCGGTCGATTACATTGACATTGCCTGTGACGGTCAGAAAAATGTCGCCTATTGCCGCAGCTTCAATACTGGGCATTACACGATACCCATCCATCGCAGCTTCTAGTGCACGCGTTGGATCGATCTCAGTGACGATTACATTCGCACCCATTCCATGGGCACGCGAGGCAACACCTCGTCCACACCAACCATAACCGAAGACCACTAGTGTTCGTCCTGCCAACAAGATATTGGTCGAGCGTATAATCGCATCTATTGAACTTTGACCGGTGCCATAACGATTATCAAACAGGTGTTTGGTGTCAGACTCGTTGACCGCCAGCACGGGAAAGCGTAATACACCCCCTTTTTCCATGCTGCGCAAGCGAATAACGCCTGTGGTAGTCTCTTCCATACCGCCAATGATTGCGGGGATTAGTTCGGTGCGTGTCGTGTGGAGTGTAGAAACAAGATCACACCCGTCATCCATAGTCATGTTAGGTTTGTGATCGAGTACGGCGTTGATGTGACGGTAGTACGTCTGCTCATCCTCACCTTTGATCGCAAAGGTTGGAATGCCATACTCACTGACAAGTGCAGCCTCTACATCATCTTGTGTTGAGAGTGGGTTTGAAGCGCATAGCATCAGATCAGCGCCGCCTGCCTTTAAGGTGATGGCAAGGTTTGCCGTTTCAGTTGTTATGTGCAAGCAGCCTGACATCCGTATGCCTTTTAAGGGTTGATCCTTTATAAATCGCTCTCGAATGAGGCGCAATACCGGCATTTCTTTGGCTGCCCACTCGATGCGGTCTTTTCCGCGTGGGGCAAGGGAGATATCTTTGACATCTCCTCTGGTTGAAGTCGTCATAAATTATGTAATCCTTTCTTTCTTTGGAACCATTGACTATACTATAGTATCATTTTTCAAAACTAGTTTATCTAGAGCGCCAGTTGAGGTCGAAATGCGAATATTCAACGAGTCTTTGATAACGTGTTTCAACATCATCCATAGTCAGAGTACGCAAGCGATCAATGCTAAAGTCTTCACAGACATATGACCCGATGATGTTTCCATGTACGACGCCACGCTTTATCTCATCAATAGCGTAGGAACCATCCTGTTGCTGTTCAACGTTCGAAAGGTAGCCAAGGAAACCACCCGCAAAAGCATCACCAGCGCCTGTGGGGTCGATTACCTCTTCGAGGGGGTACGTCGGAGTGCTAAAGAAGGTGCCATCAGCGCCAAAGAGCAAAGCCCCATAACTTCCCTGTTTGACCACGACATACTGTAATCCCATATCGAGCAGCTGGCGCGCGCCTGCGACGATACTTGAGCGATTGGTGTACTGGCGAATCTCTTCTTCACTCATCAAAAGTACATCAACGCGCTTAATGACTTCGGTCAACTCTGGCCGGGTAGTCGTAATCCACAATTCCATCGTGTCGAGTACAGAAAGGTTTGCATGCGGTACTTGTTCCAGCACCTCCATCTGCAACTCGGGCTGGATATTGGCCAGAAAGAGCAGTTTGCTGGAACGATACTTGTCGGGAATAATCGGGTGAAAACCTGCATACACGCCTAATTGGGTATCCAGTGTGTCGCGTGCATTCATATCCATATGGTAACGGGCTGTCCAGCGGAATGTTCTTCCCTCTTTGATCTGCAAACCCTCGAGGTTTACCGGGCGATTACGCCAGAAGTCAAGGTGTTCACGTGGAAAATCACTTCCTACTATGGCTACCAGGTTGACCCGGTTATACAGCGAAGCTGCGGTAGTAAAGTATGATGCGGCGCCGCCAAGGGTTTCTTCTACTTTGGTAAATGGTGTTTCGACAGTATCAAGCGCTACTGAGCCAACAACTAATATGGTAGAGTAGGCGGCTGGCGCGTTGCTATTTTCTTTCTCAGACATGCCAAATTTTCCTTTCTGGTAGTTTCATAAGATAGCACGTTTCCATCCGCCCCTCTCCGAACCGTGCTTGCACCTTTCAGCGCACACGGCTCTCCAGTGCCACAGTGTCTTTTTCATGATACCTTCCATCTTTGATGTCTCACTGGTTCACCATGCATGAAGCCTGTGCTTGTCTCACGACGTCGCATTGGGCGTCCATACGTGATGTCTTCGTGACACATCCTACACACAACCATCGGTTTGCGTTGTCGGGCAGCCATTAGCACCATCCACTGGGGTTTAGGTTGCCTTCCTTTCACTTGGAGGTCTTTCAGGGCGTGAACGTGATGCACCTGACATCTTTCTGTGACACCACAGTACTCGCAGACATCTGCCAGGAGCCTCTCTTCTAGCTCTGATCGTGTACTCCAAATGCGCTCTGGTTGGTCGTTCAGGGTTGCACCAGTATTCCACGTGAGAGGAATTCCTCCCCATTCCGCAATCAATGGTTTCTTACCTTCACGTTCTTTTATGACTCGTAAACCTTTATAAGGTTTTCCGTTCACTAGGATTGTTGCCTGGTACCTCTTGTATACTTGTTTGCCAGGTATTTGCAACTTAGCTGCAAGTGTTTTAATGAGTGACCTTTCCATATCCCACTTCAATCGAGTGAGCTTCTGGTTAAGGTTATATGCCAGTCGGTAATATTCCACAAGTCCGCGATATTCTGCCTGATACGTACT
>JBKPBA010000027.1:0-4345 GCA_046726675.1 Chloroflexota bacterium | reverse complement strand
TGACGACTTTACGACTGCGATGGATACTGCCGTATCTCTCACACGAATGGGTGATGTTTTACTCTTTTCACCTGGTTTTACAAGTTTTGGTATGTTCCTCAATGAATTTGATAGAGGCGATAAATTTGCAGCTTATGTACGCAGACTCGAAGGATTTCTACCTCCTCTTTAAACGGTTCAGTTCTATTGTATCTTTCCACTTTCGAAAGTGACAAGCTATTGTAGAAGGTGATAAACCACTTTTTGTCTTGCGTAGCCGTAATATGTTTGATAGACTTAAATGAATAGGGATGCTAAGAGCGTTGTTGTGTACTACGAGAAGCGTACAATGTTGACATTGGAGTTGCCGACACACCCTGGCTAATTAGGAGAAAAAACTATGACGATAAAGATGAGCAGGAAAGCCCTGGAGGAATATGGACTGGTTAACTTAGGCAAAATTAACTGGAATCTCTCACCAGCAGTTTTAATTGAACATGCCCTGGCACGTAATGAGGGCACGTTAGCCGCCAATGGTGCGTTCGTAGCCACAACAGGTTCGCACACAGGACGTTCGCCCAAAGATAAATTTATTGTTGCGAGTGAAGAGTCTGCCGCGAAAATCTGGTGGGGCGAGTATAATCACCCGATGTCTCCGGAGACCTTTGAGGGAGTACGGCGTATCCTCGCAGCTTATTTACAGGGGCGTGATGTCTATGTGCTAGATGCTGCTGCTTGCGCTGATCCCGATTACCGTATGCCGCTTCAAGTGATCACCGAACTTGCCTGGCACAACCTCTTTGCCCGGCAACTTTTCTTGCGTGCCAACGAGAGCGATTTGACCACAGAGCGCCCAGGGTTTACGATCCTCTGCGTACCAAATTTTCGCACAGATCCACGTATAGATAGTACTCGCTCAGAGACAGCGATTATTTTAGACTTCGAAGAGCGTCTCGCGCTAATCGCTGGCACACAATATGCTGGCGAAATGAAAAAGTCCATTTTTACCGTTCTCAACTTTCTGTTGCCTGCTGAAGGTGTGCTGCCAATGCACTGCTCAGCCAATGTCGGTAGCGCTGGTGATGTTGCGCTCTTCTTTGGTCTCTCAGGAACCGGAAAGACGAGTCTCTCGGCTGACACGAGCCGTCGCCTGATTGGAGATGATGAGCATGGTTGGGGTGATAATGGTATCTTCAACTTTGAAGGTGGGTGTTATGCAAAGTGTATAAATCTCTCGAAGAAATATGAGCCGCAGATCTGGAATGCTATTCGTTTTGGAGCCGTGTATGAAAACGTGGTAGTGGATCCGAAAACGCGTATACCAGATTATAGCGATGACTCACTCACGGAGAATACGCGTGTAGCCTACCCTGTAGACTTTATCGACAACGTGATTGAGTCAGGTAGGGCAGGGCATCCTAGCGCAATCATTTTCTTGTCGGCTGATTCATTTGGAGTTCTATCGCCCATATCGAAACTCACGACAGAGCAGGCTATGTATTATTTTCTATCTGGCTATACAAGTAAACTTGCAGGGACAGAAGCGGGTGTAACGACGCCACAGGCAACCTTTAGTTCCTGTTTTGGCGCCGCCTTTTTGCCGCTGCGCCCAGGAGAGTATGCAAATCTGCTGCGAGAACGTATTGAAAAGCACAAGGTACGCTGCTATCTCATTAACACTGGATGGAGTGGCGGTCCCTTTGGAATAGGTGAACGCATCAATATCAACTATACACGAGCGATGGTCAGAGCGGCAATTAGCGGGGAACTCGACAAGGTCGAGATGTATACAGACCCCATCTTCGGTCTGAGTTCACCTACATCTTGCCCGGATGTCCCGAATGAAGTGCTCATTCCTCGCAATACCTGGGCTGACAAAGAAGCGTATGACCGCCAGGCCACCGATCTCGCAGCCCGCTTCAAAAAGAATTTCACGCAGTTCACATTACCCAGTGATGAGGTGCGTAACGCTGGACCTAGATAGCTTGTTTGTCGACAAGAGCTCTGGCGATCACAAAGATCGCCAGAGCTCTTGTCTTCTAAGCTTTCACTATTACCCCTACCCCAACCCAAGGATTGGCAGTTAGCTAAAATCTCCAAAACACAGAATATACTCAATCTCACGTTCATTGTGATAGTAAAGTTCGTGTATCTACTTGCGATTTCTTTCATATAGTGTAAAATGTCACTATTAGCATTATTTGCTAAATAAGGCGTAAAGGGGGATTATAGCGATGAGACAGGGAGATGGCACAGATCTGCTGGGCTCTAGTGACCCACGCAGCGCAAGTATCGGGGTGATATATGTAGCTCCTAACGATGACAGGCAGAGCGTCTTAACTGCTATATTGACTCAAGATAAACTTGGTTTTAAACAGGTGATTGTTGTATTGCCCGATCAAAACAAAGCATTTCAAAGGACGGTGGATTTTGATGGGCTTAAGAACATGCGGCGTGGCCTCAAAGCCGAGATAGTCTTTATAGCGCCCAGTGGCACTGGCCCGGCTGAGTTCGCGCGTCAACGCCGCTTTCCCGTTTACTCTTCATTAGAAAGCTTCTCGCAATCGATCAGGTTAGAAACTATAGCTTCAGGAACCGCCAATAGATCTACTAAGAGAGGGTTTTTCGGTTTCGGTCGCAAGCAAGAGGCTGCTGCCACTGTTGCAGCGGCTTCTGTGTCAAGTAGTCGTGCTGGAGAAGAAAACGCCTCCTCGTTTCCCGTTAACAATACGCTGAGCACACCTCAGGAGTCTTACTCTCCCAAACCTGGCAAAGATTTAGATGTAGTAGGTGAGGATGATGGTTCAAATGGACAGAATGCAAAGGCTATTGGTATAACGAGCCAGGCCGCTGGTGCTGGTTTAGTGGCACTTGCCAATGATCAAAACACAAGTTCAGCACTTGAACGCGTCGATGAGGATTCGCATGCGCAGTCTGCAATAAATGCGGGATTGCAGGTAAATGAGAATACATCTTCAACTAGCACATTAGTCAATGAAGATAAAGAACCAAAGCTTGCTGATTCTAATGGAGCGCAGAACCAGGCTGATCCGGGTCCAGGAATTATTACTTTTTCTTCGACTGCGCCCCGCCCCAAAATTACGCGCAAATTCCCCGTGCCTCCAGCGGAAGCTGTTGCGGTTCCAATCGTAGCATCAGAATTATCATCACAGCAAAATGGATCGAATACCGCCATACCAAACAAGCGAAGTAATACGGGGAAAATGGCCGCTGTGGGTGCTGGCGCTACTGCTGTAGGCGTAGGAACAGCGAAGGCTGGCAGCACTGCAGGTGGGGGCCTACCTCCTAGCGGGAATGCTCCTGGAGGTCCAGGTGGCAGCGGCGTAGGTGGTACTTCGAGACGAACACGCATACTTCTCGCTATTTTGCTAGCCGTACTGACTGTGCTGCTGATTGGTGGTATCACCATTGCTGCCCTTCCAGGAGGAATCAATAACATTATAAATATTGTTCCTGGCACGACGGCAATAGCCACGGTGACGATTACTCCAGATAGTAAAGTTGAGTCAAATACTTTTCAGATCTTAGGCGTGACAGGTACTCCAAAACCTAGTATGCGCGAGGTTCAAGCTGGTATAATCTCTGCTACATCCCCAGCACAGTCGAAGACTGTAATTTCGACCGGGTCTATTCCCGGTACACGAGCAACAGGAGCTTTGACATTCTTGAATAATGGATCTACAAAGACATTTGGCAGTGTAATTCTTCGAGGCGCTTCTAGAGTGCCGGTCACTTTCAATGGGCCGATTACTGTTAATGCTTTGCCTGGTTTCCTAACTATCACGGGATATGCAGTCAATGTTGGATCCGCCGGAAACATTGGAGCACTTGATATTAGTGGCTCTTGCTGTGCTCCCGGCATTACGGTGAAAAATGGGGGATTCGGTGGAGGGCAAAATCCACAGCCTCACTCTGTCGTACGACAGAGTGACATCGATGGCGCAGCAAATGCGCTTGCTGCATCGCTTATTCCAAGCACGCAATCTGCTTTGCAGAGTAAGGTGAAACCAGGTGAACAAGTTGTCCCCAATACATTGCTCTGTAATAAATCTACTTTTACTGCTAATCATGCAGCAGGAGACCACGCACCCAATGTGACTGTGACGGTGGCGATCACTTGCAAGGAAGAGGTTTATAATCAGCAGGCAGCACTGACAATGGCGGCAAGCCTGCTCACTACACAGGCCAGCACAGACCTTGGACCTAACTATATGCTGACGGGCAATATCGTGACCGGGGTTACCAGAGTGACTGTGATCGATACAAAAGGAACGCTAGCCATACTTGTCAGGGCTACGGGCGTGTGGGTCTACCAGTTCAGCGATTCTGTGCTGCGAGGTTTTGC
>JBKPBA010000026.1:0-5657 GCA_046726675.1 Chloroflexota bacterium | reverse complement strand
CCCATAAGGAGATACCTTCATAATTTCTTGAAAAAAGCTTATACGCATTTCATTGTAATTTCACATTTGAGCAACAAAGCGCTTACAGAGACCGACCCAGAAAGCTCCCGTCTTTCTAAGCGGGGGATGAATGGGCGTTCCTTGTTTGGGGCTGTGGGATATACGTTGGATCATCCCAAGCCAGGAAAGCATCGATAGCGCGGCGTATCAATTCGGCCATAGCTACTCCCTCTTGTTCAGCTCGCAACCGAAGCCGCTCTAACTGCTTGTCGGTAACATAGACGTTTGTTCGTCTCATAAATATCCCCTCTTGACATGTACTGTCTCTCAATGTATGCTTAGTCTAGCACAACAAGAGAGAAAGGGCAAGCAGATGCTGAGCTACGAGTACAAGCTTGACGGAATGAAAGCACAGTATCAGGCGATTGACGAAGCCATTCGCATCACACAATTCATCCGCAATAAATGCTTGCGCCTGTGGATGGATGGGCACAGTATCTCCAAGAACGATCTGCAATGCTATTGTGCTCAATTAGCTAAAGAGTAGCCGTTTGCCCGCCTCCTCAATTCCCAAGCGCGCCAGGCCAGTGCTGATCGTGCCTGGTTCGCGATTTCCCGCTTCTATGAGAACTGCAAGCAGAAGAAGCCAGGCAAGAAAGGCTATCCTCGCTTTCAGCATAACAACCGCTCGGTCGAGTACAAGCAGACAGGCTGGAAGTTGGAGCAGGATGGCAAACATATCAACTTCACCGATGGCTGTGGCATTGGCAAGCTCCGCATGGTTGGCAACCCAGGCCAACAGATTGAAGCATTCCCTACCAAGCAGATCAAGCGGGTGCGGATTGTGCATCGGGCCGATGGCTACTATTGCCAGTTCTCAGTTCAGGCAGAGCGCAAGAGAGAGCATCTCTCAACTGGAATCGTGGTTGGCATTGACATGGGGTTAACGCTCTTCTATACCGACTCCCACGGCACTACCGTCGAGAACCCACGGCACTACCGCAAAGCCGAAAAGCGGCTCAAACGCTTGCATAGACAGGTGTCACGCAAACAAAAGAAAGGTAGCAACCGCAAAAAAGCCAGCAAACAGTTAGCGAAAGCGTATCTGAAGGTCCACCGGCAGCGTGAAGACTTTGCCCGCAAAACGGCAAGCACGCTTGTCTCATCTAGCGATTTGATTGCCTATGAAGACTTAAAGATACGCAACATGGTCAGGAACCATCACCTTGCCAAGAGCATTCACGACGCTGGTTGGGGCACGTTCCTGCGGTGGGTGAGATACTACGGGGGAATGTCTGGTGTTCCTGTCGTGGCAGTTCCGCCGCAGTTCACCAGCCAGGAATGTAGTGCGTGTGGGACGTCAGTCTCGAAGTCTTTGAGCGTGCGTACGCACACCTGTCCTGGTTGTGGTGTGGTGCTGGACAGAGACCACAATGCGGCGCTCAACATTTTGGCAAAAGCATTGGAATGTACCGTAGGGCATACGGGAACATCCGGTTCGCCGGAAAACGCTTGGGGAGAGTCGGCCTCTACTGCGTTGTCAGAGATGGCAACGTAGCAAGTCGGCTCGCTGAACCAAGAATCCCCCGTCATTTATGCGGGGGAGTGTCAGAATTATATGATACAATCATCGAAGCAGCTTGACTTCGTTAGCTCTAGTATATTCATTCAGCAAATGTTGGCAGTTCAGAATAGATTGTCGAATCTGCTCACGAGTTTTGTGGATACCGCTGTACAAGAAAGATAAGAAATACCTATGCATCTACCTCGACGCTTACTTGCGTTTCTTGCGATAGTGCTACTACTATCAGCCTGCGCTCCTTTGGGGAGCAGTAACTCCGATCCAGGAGTAGCGTCAACTCCAACACAAAAAGGAACGACTACCATAAGTCCATCGCCTACCAGTACTGCAATCGCCGTCTGTCCAGCCTCATTAGGCACTGACTGTCGCACACCTTACGACATGCGGGTTGCATACAGCGTGCAGTCCCTTTTAGAGCGAGGTTTTACAGGGAAAGGCCAGACAATTGTGGATATTGTCTCCTATGGCAGTCCCACCTTGCAGCAAGACATGGATGTATTCGATCAACAGTTTGGTTTGCCCCCAATCACTATTAATGTCCTATCACCTTTGGGCACAAAACCTGTTGATCATCCTTCCGTGAAAGATTTGGCTGGCTGGGCAGGCGAAACGACCCTGGATGTACAAATAATTCACGCCATCGCTCCTGATGCTGGAATTGTGGTGTTAACCAGTCCAGTTAATGAAACCGAGGGTACTATTGGCCTGCCTCAATTTCTGCAACTCGAGCAGTTTGCAATTTCAAAACACCTTGGTAACATCATTTCCCAGAGCTTTGGTGCATCCGAGGTCACACTCAATAATGCATCCGGAAAACAAGAGATACAAAAATGGGATGCTTTCTTCAAACAAGCAACGACACAACAGGGAATAACCTTCTTCGCCTCCTCTGGAGATGGCGGTGCCACCGACTATGCCGATTTGCAAGCGACGAAGCTTTCACCTACACCGACCACTAGCTTTCCTACTGATGATCCCTGGGTCACCAGTGTAGGGGGTACGACCTTGCAGCGAGACGGTACAGAAACTGCATGGAGTCTGAGTGGGGGAGGATTTAGCTCATTCTTTTCTATGCCGTCCTATCAACAGTCCTTACCCACTCCAGTGCAGAATCAGCTTAATAATCGGCGGGGTGTTCCTGACGTAGCTGGAGATGCAGATCCTTACACTGGTTTGGCCTTTTATATGAGTGGTGGTGGATGGGATGTCGCTGGTGGCACAAGCGCCAGCGCTCCTCTTTGGGCAGGGTTTATGGCAATTGCCGATCAAATGGCTGGTCATCCGCTCGGTTTTATCAATCCTGCACTCTACAAATTGGCTGCATCCAACACCTATGCGCAGGACTTCCATGATATCACTGGAGGCGACAATAGTGTCAAAAATCCTCCAGTACAAGGCTATCGTGCTGTGCCGGGATGGGATCCTGTTACTGGGCTTGGTACACCTGTCCTGGATAAATTACTGCCGGACTTGATTGCTACGATGCATAGTCAATAAAAAGAGAAGGTGGTCGCTATGGCCACCCTCTCTTTTTACTATTTTTTGGAGGGTTATGGGTATCTTTGCTGGTACTGCATAGGCTGGTACTGGTACTGGTTGTACCCATAACTTGGTTGGCCGAACATGAAACGTCGACGCTGCTGCCCAAAAAGCAGGTAGAGCAATGGCCCAAGGAAAGGTATCAGCCAGATTATGGCTAACCACAATGCTGTACCGGCTAATGAATGATCATCCTCAAACACCATGATTGTTTCGATGATATGACCTACTACAGGAACAAAAACAATTACCAAAAACATTATCGAATTGAATATACAGCCACGGTTTCCCGACATTGAAAGCGTCTCCTTGTTGTCTAACATCAACCTCAGTCTTTTATTTACAAAGAAAACTTTGTGATTGAGCTGACTAGGGCAAATGCTGTCTTATCTATTAGTTTTTCCAATGAAATGTACGATTCGGGTACCCACCGTGTTGCAAATTGATAATTTTCTTACCTCACTCCGGTCATCACCGGTACTCTCTCTTCAAATATATTCTTCGCCGCTCGTCCTCCTTTGAGAACCAACTGAATGTTTGTCTGATCAACAATCTTACTAATATCTCCTAGTATATCGCCATTCACCACAATTACGTCCGCCAACTTGCCAACCTCGAGCGTACCAACGTACTTATCTAAGTGCAGCAGCCGAGCAGCATTCCCCGTACTTGCAACAATAGCCTGCATCGTGGTCATCCCATTTTCAACCATCAGCAATAACTCACGGCCGTTCTCTCCATGCTTACCTACACCTGAATCTGTTCCCATTGCTACTTTAACTCCGGCCTCTATTGCATGGCGGAAACTCTGTTTATGAGCTTCAATTACTCCCTTTGCCTTCTCTGCCATCATGGGTGGAAGAATGTCAGGATGTTCCCTTGCAAATTCTACGACAGCAAGAGGGGCTACGAGTGTCGGTACCAGGTATACATCTTTCTTAAGCATAAGATCAATGAGCTCGTCATTCAGATAAACACCATGTTCAATTGAGGCAACTCCACCAAGCAACGCATTTTTTATGCCCTGTGAACCTTGTGCATGAGCCATACATCGTTTCTCTTGCGCTGCAGCTTCATACACGGCCGTTGCAATCTCATCAATGGTCAATTGGGATGAGGTCGGAGTATCAGAAACCGAGAGCACACCTCCGGTCGTAGCTAGCTTGATCCAATCAGCCCCCGCTCGCAATATTTCACGAGTGGTTTTGCGTACCTCTTCAACTCCATCGGCTACTCCATCAGGTACATCATAGAAACGAATACCGAAGAGTCCTATATCCACACTGCAAGGAAAATAACCATCACCGTGACCACCGGTCTGAGTAATCAATGAAACGGCAACTTGCATCCGAGGCCCGGCGACTATGCCTCGTTCGACAGCAATCTTTAAACCAGCAGGAGTTCCACCCGCATCTCGTACCGTCGTGATCCCCGCTTCTAAAGTTGATTGCATACGTGGGATAGCCTGCAGTAAGCGTAGTGACGGCTGCGTGGTCAATCCACGCATGATGTCGGGATACTCCAGCATAAAATGGACATGGCAATCAATCAGACCAGGAAGTATGCTTCCCCCCATTGCATCAATCACTAATGCATCGCGTGGAATAGCGACCTGGTCTTTTCGACCAAGAGCTATGATGTGCTCCTCCTCAACCAGGAGTGTTCCCACCAATGGATCACCGCCACGCCCGTCAATGATGATGCCATTTGTTATCGCCAATGTCATGGCAGCTTTCCTCCTATTCGTTCTCGAAGACGATGATTATTTGCCATTTATTGGAAAAAGTATATGCCAGAATTGCCCGGAAATGCAATCCAAGCATAGAACAATAAAAGGAAAAATAGTACTCATGTTCTAATAAAGTGCTCCAAAAGCTTGACTTTCGGCCTGACTGTTGTATAATTAGAACATATTTACTAAAACGTACGTTTTAGCATTTTCTCAAGAGAGGTCGGTGATAATGTGGATCAATACCGCATGCAGCAACGTAGTCGACGAGTGCCTGCGCAACAAATAAAAATTACCGAAGATGATATGTTAAACGAAATGGAGTACGATGATGACTGGCCACCTCGTATGCCCACCAGTGCACGCCGTTATCAAAGTATACCCGATGTTCGAGCAGAGACAGGACGCAGCCAGGATGACGCGCAGCTAAACACCGATCAGAGATATTATGCTTCAGGCAATACCCGTCAAAGTCGCGCTGTCATTCCTCCTCGTCGAACAGCTACTCAAACAGGTCTTCCTGTCGGACAAAGCAGTCGGCAGCGCAATATCTACACCGATGATATTCATCCTCTCAGCTATAATAGGCGCATCACTAACGGGCAAGGATTCAACTTCCATTGGCTTGTGATTGTCGGAATAGCAATGTTCATTAAGATTATCGGGTGGGTTGCTTTTAATGCTTTAGGCAGTTGGTGGCAGACAACCCAGGATGATTGGCATTATGGCCGCCCGCGTACCTTTCAAACAGATGCCGTTGTTGGGCATAACGATTCACCGAGCAATCCGAGCCACTTCATTGCGGTG
>JBKPBA010000025.1:0-6912 GCA_046726675.1 Chloroflexota bacterium | reverse complement strand
CATATATAATTGTATTATCCGTTTTCCGCATGAATGCCGCTACCTTGGAGGGGTTCGCGAATGCCATTCACGGCGTACGATCTCAGATATAACTTACAAGACAATTTTCCCACACTATGTGCTTATTTACAGCAGCGAGCTAAACGGTGGCTGAGTACGTTCGCCTATGATTCCTATGAAGTCGATGTAGTAGTTGGGCATGTTATTGAACAATTAACCAGAATTGGATTGTTGGGAGGAGGTGATCTTGCTCCTGAAACTGCGTTAGACCGTTTGAGTAACGCGCAATTTTATGCATTCCTAAACCAAAGTGTAAAAAATAAAGCTATAGATAGGTTGCGCAGGCACCGTTTGCCAACAAGCACACTTTCTGAATTTGAAAGTGCGGGCAACATTGAAGAGGAAAACGACCCTCTCAATATTGTAGCTGATTCTATCTGGGGTTCTCCTCCTTTTCCAACACCGGAAGCAGCAGCCTTACAGGCTGCGTCTCAGGAAGAGTTACGCATTTTACTAAAGCGTTGTATTGAAGAGTTAAGTTCTGCTCCTCGCCAACTTCAGGCCGTCATTCAAGAGCTTGATGAGATAGGAGCAGGAGATCTTTTTCAGGAATTAAAAGAAGAATTTCGTACGCAATTAGCTGATTTGAAGCTTTCGCATCTCAGTCAGCACAAAGATCATGCTCATAAAAAGCTACGTCATTGTCTCCAAAAAAGTAGCACAAATTTGGCAGTTCTCGTTACTTTACGTTTGACAGAGTATGGACAATATTCTACTGGTATCGATGAGATATCGGTAGATATCAAGACCCTTGTGAACGAGAGTATTACCGAAGGAGAGGTGCTAAAGGGTCTGAATCATCTGGTTAGAGTTGGCTTACTTGATTGGCATGGTGAGGAGATTGTTCGGTTCTCCTCAGTTCAACTGAAACACCTTGCGCGCTTCTATGAAGAAGGAGAGTAGGCAGCAGACCCTGGAGGAACAATTATGAACAAACAAAATGACGGCTTGCCCGATATTCGCAATGAGTACTCGCCACTGGCACAGTGGCTACAGCAAATCCTGACCATCCCACCTCAACAATCAAAAGCTGAACTTGCTGCTATTACAGATAATGGAGGGCAATTTGGAGATGAATATCATATTGAATTCTACCGGCAATTGCCTGACTTTGTGCAGGCGCTTCTCAATAGCGAAACACAAGAAGATCTAATACGCTTTGCCCCTTTAATGTTTCACTTGATAGGGTGCCCTATTTGCCATGCAGCGTATCTAGAAATATATGATGCAATGCGTGCAACAATAGGAATTGACGAAGCACATACATCAATTGGCCCATTGCCACAATCCATAGCAACCACTTCTACTCGAATTTTGGTATATATGTGCCGGTTACTCATTAATCAGGCGGCAGCAGTTTTGCGCCAGACGCGTCACGATCATACCGATAATGATGCGTGGGCACGTTCGTTGCTACAGCAAGCAATTTACCTTAGTGCGCATTTAATGCAAAGCACACTGCGACAACGAGCGTTACTAGACCTTGTCGAGGTCGCAACCTTTTTCGATGATGCTACAACACCTGCGACGCAGTCGTATACACCAACTTTAAGCATTGGCAGCGGTTCACGGCATGGTAAGATCAAACGCCGAGCCGAAACACTCGGACGTCCAATTGGACAGGCTACTATATACTTGCAATCAGGTTTATCAGAGATAGAGGGAACGATTACACAAAACCAGGACATACTTGAATTACATTTGGAAGACCTGAGGCAGGAGTTGCGAGGTCGATTTCTTATTATCTCTATTCCTTTAGGTTCTCTACTCGAACCTGTGCGTTGGATGGGCGGCAATCCGCATGCTATTAGAAGTAAGGTTCCTGTCAGTGAAGATGGAACTCTCACAACACCTCTGGGCTGTACTGACTTACGGCTTAGCGATCCAGAAGACCATAACCTGTTGGAAGCGATGTTTAAAAAGCTTGATGTTCGACCTGCTGACTAGCCCGGGAAGGATCAGTTTTGTTCTCAGCTACTCATGCTCCTGAATATACTCATAGGCCTTTTTATAAAATCTGAGCGCTTCATGTGGCAACCCTCTCGATTCTAACAATTGCGCATAGATTGCAGAATGATCAGCAAGTTCCTTACGGTTATCGAGACGCTCAAGTATACCTAATCCTGCCGCAAAATATGCATCACCTTCTTGATAGTCTTTTTGGGCATAGGCAATGTTGCCACATGTAAGGAAGATAGAGGCAGTTACAACGCGATCGCCATAGGCCGATGCTAGTTTACAAGCTTTTTGCGCATACTCATACGCCTTTTTCACTTCACCTTGCCTGAATAGCGCATCTGCTGTAGTAGCAGTTACACTGGCAAGCGCGAGTGTATCTTTTTTCAACGAAGCATCTTCCAATAATCTCTCTAGATAGATCAATGTTTTTTGCTGATCTTCATGCAGCATCGCTTGCCCAAGATAGTAATAAATCTCGCTCCTCATCGAATCACTATATTCCTGAAAAAGAAGCTGTAAAGTTTTGTGCCCATAAAGCGTAGCCAAAAAGTAATGTTGTGTTTGAGCAAGGTATCTAGAAATATCCCAGTACATCGAAGAAAGCTGATCTGGCGATAGAAACTCTTTCGTGATGGCCAGTGCACGCTGGAACATTTCGATTGCATCATCAACTTTGTCCAGGTCGATATAATGCAAACCAATGTTGGTATACACTTGAGCGGCAAAGAATGCATCGCGTGGCTGCTGTTCCTTTTCGAGTTGGTCCAGGTTACGTTGTTGAAATTCAAATCCCTTAGTGTAATTGCGCATAGAGACATGCACCATTCCTAACACATTGAGTATATGCTTTACCAAAAAATCGTTTAGATCGGTAGCAAGTTTTAAAGCCTCAGCAAGAATGGATTCACTCTCTTGTAGAAAACCTAGATGGTAAAAAGCCCAGCCGAGCAGATAGCGCTTTCGTATCTCTTGTTCAGATGTCAAGGCATCAGATGAAAGATTACGCAAGAGTGCCACTGCTTGACGCTCGTTTCCTTGATAAATAAAAAGTTGCGCTTCTAACAATTGTAATTCTATATCTTCCTTTTTTTCATGCGCAGCAACTTTCTCAGAAAATCCTTGCAATGCTTGCATAGTTTGTTCTGATAATAGGTCTGAAGAAGAAATACCTAGTCGTTGCGCGAAAATTTGTAGTGCGCGGAGTGAGGGATGAATTTGTCCACGTTCGATTGCTGAAACATAGCTGACCGAGAAGTCTGGCTGGGCAAGCTGACTCTGTGTATACTTCCTGGCCAATCTTGCTGCTCGAAGTTTAGTGCCTACTGTTTGTCCAATACGCTGAAGATCAGAATCGAATACCATAATACCCTCCTACCATCAGTAGCTTTATCCAGGAGGCGAGTCAATAAATAGCAAAATAGATTTCGTATGCATTATATAATATGTTCATGCTTCAAGTCAACATTTAAATGTCAAAAAATGTCCAATCGACAGAAGCGTTATTTTCTTGTGTAAAAGTAGAATTGTTTTGGAGCACAACTTTTGGGAACTATACCTTGTGACCTATTTTGCTTGTCAATCGATGGTAACAATGATACACTTCTTCCGAAAGAAAAAAGAATGGCATCTTTAAGTCAAGGAATATAGACGTGAACATTAGCTCCAGCATACGTAGACTTACATACCTGTTTATAATACTCTTCGTCGGACTTAGTGCAGGACTGGTCTACTGGCAGGTAGTGGTGGCACAACAGGTTGCTTCAAATACTTATAGTACCTTTAGTAGACAATGCAGTATTGATAACGCTCCAATTCGCGGGCGCATCTACGATCGCAATCGTGTATTACTGGCGTACTCAATTCCGAGCAAAAACCCAACACTTTGCGGCTACCAACGTGTTTACACCCCAGCCGCAAAGTCACTTGAAGGTGTTATTGGATACTACATTAGCCCACTTTTCGGATCCGCAGGTATTGAAAAGCAGTTTGACGCGTACCTGAATGGTCAGGTAGGGTCAACCGGCCTGAACAATACTATCAAAACAATACTCCACAACCCACCTGTTGGAGATGATATCTACCTTACTATAGATGTGCGTATACAGAAGATTATCAATCAATCCTTTGATATCACCGTACCGGTTGACGGTATCACGGTCTTTCAACCGAAAGGTGGCTCAATCATTGTCTCAGATCCCCATACGGGAGAAATACTCGCTATGTTGAGCCGTCCAGGATATGATGCAAATTGTGTTGTTAGCTGTACTCTAGCCCAACTCAGAGAGGATTTCGCTGCTAAAGGATATGACACTACTGCTATCGATCCAAATTGTGAACAGCATTACTCATGCAATCTGATTTACTTTAACCAGCTCGAGAGAGACCCATCTCAGCCATTACTTGAGCGCCCAATTGATTCTTGTTATATACCAGGTTCGACATACAAAACAATGACCCTTATGGCTGGACTTGACTCAAGAAGTTCTCATCTTGATGATAAATACTATAACTTTAACGGCTTCAATCCTCCTCAATATCCCCAGGCACTTGGCCCGGTTTGGTTAGGCGATGGATTTGATAAGGAGAAGTTTGGTCCAGTTGGCAACAATATCAGTGGCTATACAAATACGTACCCTGTAAATCTGCTCTACGGATATGCGCATTCCGATAATATCATCTTCGCGCAGGCAGGAGCGAAAGCAGGTGTTAATACCTGGCTCAAATATAATCGCGCGCTCTATGTCGAAAGGCAAATTCCATTTGATCTTCCTGTACACGTCAGTACAGTTACTCCTCAGCGGAACCTTTGCCCTCTCAACGCGCCTGAGCAGAAAACGACTAGCCTCAAGCAAATAGCGGAAAACGCCTTTGGCCAGGGTGTTGACTTTATCACACCGATGCAGATGGCACTAATTAATAACACAGTCGCTAATAATGGACATTTGATGAGACCGACATTAATATACAAGATTGAGGACCCCAATCAAACTGTCCTGCAATCCTTGAATCCCCAAGAGCTTGGTACGCCGATTTCGGACACGACGGCACAACAGGTACGTGATGCGATGTATGGCGTTGTCCAATGTGGTTCCGGGTCGCTTTCGCAGGTTCAATTAGCAGGATCTCAATGGTCCATAATTGGCAAAACAGGGACAGCACAGGTAGATAATACCGGCAAAATCCCTGCTGAGTCCTGGTTTATAACACAAGCTCCATACGTTTTCCAAGCTAACCAGCTACCACGAATAACTATCGTCGCTATGAAAGAGAATGCAGGTGAAGGTGCTTTTGCTAATGGGCCAATGCTCAGAGCTATCTATGATAGCATCTTTACACAAGTGATCAAGGATGTCCCACAACCACAACCTCCTGACCCGAATTTCTGTTTAAAGACAGGCTTATTTCAACCCCATTCATAGCCTGACTCAAAGGACCTATACACGACCGCCCTCTCTGGTCTACCTATTTTGCCACTTAGGTGACATAATGATGAGTACGACAGAGCATAGCACAAGGATGTCTTTGTAAACCATGAAGCAACTTAACCAGAGATTCACTAGCATCTATAGCGAAGATGAAGAACGAGTCCTCGGTCCCTGGCAGAGGATACGCCAATATGTTCTTACGCCTATTGCTGCTATTCTTGCGCGTCTGGGGATCAAACCCGACATGCTTTCCTATACCTCAGTCGCCTTTGGTATAGGTTTTTTCTTGCTGGCTCCATTTTATTTTGCACTTGCATTCTGGTTACTCGTAGCTTCAATTATCTGTGATGGGCTTGATGGAGTAGAAGCCAGACTCTTAAGAACTAATACAGCTCGCGGGTCATTCACAGATATGTTCTGCGATCAGGCTGTGGTGGCTTTCAGTGTCGCTGGAATGGTCTGGCGAGGCAACATTAATCCAGTCCTGGCAATTTTGTTTGTCTATGTGTACACTTCTTTAGTCATCTTCTTGATGTTGCATCGTATGTTTCAGGTTTCATCGCACTGGATTGTGCGTCCCAGCCGCATGCTGCTTTATGCTACCATTGCGCTAGATTTCTTCTTTAGCATTAACCTGCTCAATATTCTTCTGGCCATATACTTACTGGCATTTCCAATGCTAGCTCTCAGCTTTTGGAGGTTAAGAAAAGCACTTTAATATCAGAACATACTCACGGCCGAATAGTATCGTAGACAAGCGGCCCCACGGTCACAGGTGCATCACTCCATGTAAAGCAAGATAATAATGCTTCTTGAACGTCTCTGGCTTCGGACTCACTGCGCGCATGGATTTCCACCAACGGCTCCCCAGCTTGACGATAATGACCTATCTTTGCCTGCAAAATGAAACCCGTACGATGGTCTATTTGCTCACCTTTCTTAAATCGACCAGCCCCCAGGCGCATGCTTGCCAGACCCATCTGTTCTGCTTTGATACTTGTGATATAGCCACTACGTGGAGCAAGCAGCATTGTACGTACCGGAGCCTTTGGCAACAGTGCGGGCCGCTCAATCTGCCGAGGATTACCGCCCTGCGCTTCAATGACTTCGGCCAACTTCGCTACGGCTGCACCTGTACGGATTGCTTGTCCGACACGCATCTCAGCCTCGGAAGTAGTATTGGCAGCTCCAGTCATTACTAAGAGTTCAGAGGCTTCATGATAGCAAAGTTCAGTGACATCCTCTGGTCCCTCTCCGTGCAAAATGGAGATGGCTTCAGCCATCTCCAGAGCATTACCGATAGCGCAACCCAACGGTTGGTCCATAAAGGTAATGGATGCTACCGTGTGAAGGCCATCCAAACGACCAATATCGACCATTGTTTGCGCCAGTTCCCACGCTTGCCCAACATTTTTCATAAATGCACCAGAACCAACTTTCACGTCCAGGAGCAGGTGTGAAGCGCCAA